>CALVZT010000018.1 GCA_944372595.1 uncultured Clostridia bacterium | reverse complement strand
TTTGTTATTGTACATATATTAAGCAAGGAACTAAGAGAATATTATAATCTTGAAAAATTATATACTGATGGCAAAACAAAAAAGTACGAAACAATAGTAAAAGAACTAGATGAGAAAAGAAAAAAATTAGAGAAAAAGGAAAAAAACCAAGCCAAAAAAGAAGCTAAAAAGGTTACCAAAACCACAAAAATAACAGTTAAATACGAAAAAGAAAAAAAATCACCAAAAACTATCAAATCTTCTTCAAAAAAGCCAAAAGAAAAAACTACAAAAGCAGATAGTGAAAACAAAAAAGAATAGTATCAACTATTCTTTTTTATAATTCAATTTTATATATATTCTTTTTGCTTTGTTTATACAGTATTATTTTATTACCAATAACACTTATTACTTCCCCAGCACAAATACTAGCGAGTTCTTGTGCTAGGTTTTTGATGTCCATATCGCTATTTTTTAATACATTAATTTTTATTAACTCTCTAGCTTTGATTACATCAATCAATGTTTTCTTAACATTATCATTTATGCCGTCTTTGCCTATTTGCATAACGCAATCTTGTTTGCTGGCTTCACCTTTTAAAAATGCTCTTTGTTTTGTTGTCATAATACTCCTTTAATCAACTAGTTCAAATTCAATATCTTTAATTTTGATTGTATCTCCGTTTTTAGCACCCTTGTCTTTAAGCATCTTGATTATTCCATCATCTCTTAAACGCTTTTGGAAATATGATGCCGATTGATAATCCGACAAAACAATTCCCCTAATTAATTGATCAATATATCCACCACTAATCTCATAGTAATTATCAATCTTTTCAATCTTGATGCTTGTTGTATCTTTTATATCAAAGTCTTTATATTCAACTTTTATTGGCTCAGGTTGAGGTAAATCTTTGAGTTTTTTCCATATCTCATCTACAAGACTCTTTACGTTTGCTTGTGCCATAGCAGAGATAGGAACAACAGTGTATTTATTACCTACTTTTGCCTTAAAATCATCAATAATTTTTTTGCCATCTGGACGGTTTGCAATAAGGTCAACTTTATTAAGCGCTATTATTTGAGGTAATTTTGCTAACTTACTACTAAATGATTTTAACTCTTTGTTTATCTCTTGAAAATCTTTGTATGGTTCTCTGCCCTCACTTGATGATATATCAACAACATGTACTAATAATCTTGTTCTCTCAATATGCCTTAAAAAGTCATGTCCAAGTCCAACACCCTCACTTGCACCTCTAATTAATCCTGGAATATCGGCTACAACAAAACTATGTTCATAATATTTAACTACGCCAAGATTTGGTGTAAGAGTCGTAAAATGATAATTAGCAATTTTTGGTCTTGCATCTGTAATACATGACAATAAAGTGCTTTTACCAACGTTAGGATACCCAATAAGTCCTACATCAGCAATTGTCTTCAATTCCAAAATAACCGCATATTCTTTGGTCTTTTCTCCCATCTGGCTAAATTTAGGTGCTTGCCTTGTAGAAGTTGCAAAAAATGCATTACCCTTACCACCTTTGCCACCTTTTAAAATAACATAATGTTTATTTTCAAAGAACATATCTTCAATTACTTTATTTGTTTCTGCATCTCTAATAACCGTACCTTTGGGAACATAAATATATATATCTTTACCATCTTTGCCGTTACGGTTACGCTTGCTACCATTCTCGCCATTTCCCGCTCTAAAATGCTTGCTATAATGAAATGATACTAAGTTATCAACATCATTTGATATAACAAAAACGACATCTCCTCCCTTACCGCCATTGCCTCCATCTGGTCCACCATTTGGCAAGCCGCTGGCGTGCAAAAACGAAACGACACCGTTTCCACCATCGCCTGCCTTAATAAAAATTTTTACTTTATCAATAAACATTATACGTTCTCCTATTTGTTATAATATTTACAAAATTCTTTAAATTTACACTCAGAGCATTGCGGAGCAATCGACTTACAGAAATATCTACCATACAATACTAACAAATGATGAAATGTTGACCATTTGTCTTTGGGTAAAATTTTTTTTAATTCTTCTTCACATACAACAACATTATTAGTATCTACAAGGCCCAATCTATTACTTAATCTAAAAACATGTGTATCTACCGCTATTGTATCATTATGAAAGGCAACAGATAACACAACGTTTGCCGTTTTTCTTCCAACCCCTGATAAAGACACCAAGTCATCAAAATTATTAGGCACAACTCCACCAAAACGTTCCACGACATCTCTTGCCATACTTATAACATTTTTAGCTTTATTTTTATAAAAGCCACACGAAAATATAATTTTTTCGACATCTTCAACATTAGCATTAGCAAGAGCAACAGGTGTTGGATATTTACTAAATAAATTAGGTGTTATCATATTGACTCTTTTATCAGTGCATCTAGCGGACAAAATGACTGCGACAACTAATTGAAAATTATCATTAAAATCCAATTCACACGATGCCCCTTCGAATAATTTTAACAATTCGTCGTATACAAATAATGCTCTTGTTTTTTTATCCATAAAAAAATTCACCTAAGTAAATTATACAATAGATGAATTTTTTTTTCAATCAAATTAAATTAATAAATAGGTCTTACAACAACATTTTGTCCTTCTTGTACACTAAAAAAACCAACAAAAGAATCAAATTTTCTTCTTGATAAAATATCTTTTGCAACACTTAAAAATTTACTATCAAATCGTACTGATATTCCGCAAGATACTGATGCCTGTCTTGGGGTATTAATAATATCACTAAAAACTTTGTAAGAAAGAAGGATTTGTTTGAATGTCATTGTTTGTGTCCTAGACCTAAAAGTAGCAATAATATACATTTCTCCCTCACAATAATATATCTACAAGAAATTTTATAAATTTTATTTCATACAATAATTAAGGGCAATCTGCTCTTATAACATTGTATTCATAAAATTAATTAAGTGTAACAAAAATAGGAGTCAATATGATATATTTAGACAATTCAGCAACTACTTATAAAAAACCATTTAGTGTTAGATATCAAATTAACAAATTTTTGCAATCAGCCAATCCTGGCCGTAGTGGACATGATCTTAGTATGCGTTCAGCTATGATGATTATCAATACAAGGATTCTACTTCAAGAAATGTATAATGCTCCATCAACCGAAAATGTAATTTTTACATCAAATTGTACAGAGGCGTTAAATTTGGCAATATTAGGAACGGTAAAAAAAGGTGGTCATATAATAGTAAGCACGTTTGAACACAATTCAGTTTTACGTCCAATAGCACATCTTGCTAATGAGGGATTAATAACTTATACCGTCATAAAACCTCAAAACAACCACACTATTACTTACGAAGATGTCAAAGGTGCTATTCAAGATAATACTTATATGGTAATAGTTAACCATATCACAAACACCACTGGCGATGAAAACGATATATATAATATAGGAAAATTATGTAAAGAAAATAATTTTATTTTCTTGTGCGATTGTGCTCAAAGTGGTGGGCATAAAATTATTGATATGCAAAAACACAATATTAATTTGCTTACTATTGCAGGTCATAAAGGCTTTTTTGCTCCACAAAATATTGGGGCATTAATTATAAACGGCGTAAATGTTCATCCTATCAAATATGGTGGAACGGGAACAAGTTCGATAGATATCAATCAACCACATGAGCTTCCCGAAATGCTTGAAAGCGGAACACTCTCAACTCCGTTGATTGCCGGACTTAACGCAGGAATAAAATATCTAAATATTTATCTCAATAAAAATTCTAGAAAAATAGCAAAACTAACTCAATATTTGCTAAATAGGTTATCAGAAGTTGATAACATATCTATTTACACCGACAAAACAAGCATAAACGGAGTTGTATTATTCAATCTCAAACAATATGATTCAACACAAGTATCAGAATATTTAAACAAACACAAGATATATGTGCGAGGTGGATTACATTGTGCTCCGCTTGCCCACCGATTTTTAAATACAACAAAAAAAGGTGCTGTTAGAGTTAGTCTTAACAACTTTAATAACAAACACCATATCGACAAATTAATTAAGACTTTGAAAGTCCTAAATAATACTAATGCTAACTAAACCAAAACCTTCTTGATTTCTATCAAAAACTATTTGTTTGCAATTTCTTAACAGTTTAACTTTAATTTGGTCAGGTGAAATTTGATTGTTTTTAGAGTACATCAAAGTTGCAATCCCGGCAACCATAGGGGTAGCAACAGATGTTCCACTCATTGTAGTATATCCCCCTTTAACACTTGCTCCTGTTATATCAATCGCGGGAGCAAGACAATCGGGTTTATAAAAGTAACCAGCAGGGCCTCTTGAAGAAAATTTTGCAATTTCAAACGATTTGATATCATATTTACCATCTACTCTTTTATCGTCTATTCCCCCAACAGTTATAATTTTAGGACTAATACCTGGCGATTTAATACTTTCCCTTTCTGGCCCGCTATTACCCGCTGCGGCAACAACAGTAACACCACTATTCCACAAAACTTCTGCCCCCATTTGTAACGGGTCATTTCTACCTGATGGAGTTGAGCCAAAACTCATACAAACAACTTTGATATTATATTTATCTTTGTTATCATATATCCATTGCATTGCACGCAAAATATTTGACGATGAAGTTTCGCCATTTTTTTCTAACGCTTTTATTGATATAATGTTACATTCTGGGGCAATTCCGCTATATTTTCCTCCGCTCGCGATTCCATTGCCAGCAAGAATAGAGGCAACAAATGTTCCATGACCGTTATCATCATAAGGCATATTTTTATCGTTTATTAAGTCAACAAATTTTATAATGCGCTTTTTGGCAATAGTAAAATCTGTGTGTAAAGATATGCCAGTGTCAATAATTGCAACTGTTACACCCTTGCCAGAATAATTTTGTTCATAAAATTTGTTTACATTTAATATATTCCGCGACACATCTATTTGAGCAAATACTTTACTCTGTTTTGTTATGTATTTTACCACATTGTTTTTTGCATATTCGTACACCTTATTCGCATCAAGTTTGACAGCATAAGCATTAATAAATGGTAATGGTATAGAATTATTGTTATCAAGCATTTTTTTTAAATTACAAAAGTTGTTGGCATAAATTACACATTCAATTTTTTTATTGCCCTGAGTGGATACAACATCTAATAATTGAGTATCAATTTTATTTATATAGTTAAACATTCAATTTGTTTAGCAAGTCGTCAAGTCCTTTTTTCTGACTATCAGAAAGAAACGGTGTTAACTTACTTACTACCTCATTAATTTTTTGACTATCAAGCGTTCCACTCTTACGCGATTCATTAGTAACTTTTAAAAATTCATCAATTAATTGCTCCTGTGAATATCCTTTGTATTTATTAAGATAATCATTAACCATATTTTCATCAATATTTTGATGTTTGTTCTCTGATTTTTTTGTATTATTTTGTCCATTAATCTTTTGCTTAGAAAAATCAAAAATATTTTCTGACATACTCACCTCTATAATCTTTAGTATTATATGTTGCATATAATAGTTTTGTATAAAATAAAAAGGAGTTGTTATGAATAACTATAATAATCCATTATACCCATTAGAAAATGTTGATAGCAAGCCCGAAGCACAACAACATAATATTCAAAATCAGCAACAAAGTACATATATTCAAAGCAATCAATTAAGTCAAAATAATTTTTCATCTCAGCAAAATAACACTCAAAACAATCAAAATGGTTTTGACTTTTCTAATTTACTTAATTTATTTGGTGGTAGTTCTAATAATCAAGATATGTTAGGGATGATAACAAAACTTATGGGCATAAATGGTAGCGCAGATATATTAAGTTCAATATCAAGTCTAATGAGCAATAAAAAAAGCTCTGCAAAAGAACAGAGCAAAACAAAAACAAAACACTATATCAAAGCCGACGAATGTGAATATATTGAAGATTAATACAACATATCATGAATAACAATAAGGTTGTGTATTGTTACAGCATCTTCAAATTTTCTTATATCAAAACCAATAATTTTTTTGATTTTATCTAATCTATAATTAAGGGTGTTACGATGCAAAAACATTGCCTTGGCGGTAAGTGTTATATTAAGGCTATTGTTATAAAACGAATTGATAGTATTTATTAATTCATCATCTTTAAATAACATCTTAACATTTGGATAATCATACACTTCCGAATAAGAATCAACATTATTTTCATTAAAACAATTAACAATATTATTGGTGCTAAACATAGATAACAACTTAGATTTTATCGGTTGTTCTTCGTCAAAGTTTATTTCACAAGCGAATAATTTTTTGCGTCCCATTATTTCTCCTCATCAGTTATTATTGAACCATTCTCTAATTTTACTATGCGTTTAGCAACAGATTTTGCAATATTTTCATTACTAGTAGCAATCACACTAGTAATTTTTTTGTTAATAAAATATTTTTTAATCAATGCTATAATTTTTTTCTGTTCGTTATCATCCAATTCTTCAAAAATATTATCAATAAGTACAGCATCAAGTTTTCTTAAAGATAATCTTGCAATTGACAAAACATATCTATTATAAAGGCTCATTTTTGATAACTTATCATCTCTTACCCCTTCAAGATTAAAGTCAATTAATACTTGATTGATGATATTTTCATAATCTTGTTTTGGCACTTTTCTTACTTTCAATATGTATTTTAAATTATCATAAACGGTTTTATTTTCTAAAAAATTGCCTTTATAAGGGATGTATCCTAGTGAAAAATCATTTGCAAAATTAAATTTATTCAAAGGCCTATCAAGTATATATATTGAGCCCTTAGTCGCCTTTTCTAATTTAGCTATTAATCTTAATATACTAGATTTACCACTGTTCTCTTTACCCAACAGCGCAATCGTCTCACCCTTGTCAATTTTAAGGTTGATGTCATACAAAGAATAAAATTCTTTGGTATATTTCAAAAAAACATTTTTTAACTCTATCATATATACTCCAATCGCATCCTATAAAACAATTGTACATTAAAATTGCCTAAAAACAAAATGTTTTTAGGCAATTTACACAAACAAATTAATAAATAGTTTCAATCAATCCATAGTTGCCATCAAGACGCTTATATATAACATTTACTCTATTTGTATCTCTATTTAAAAATACATAGAATGAATTATCAATATTTTCCAAGAACATTTGAGCATCTTCTATGCTAATTGGTTCGAGTTCATAAGATTTTTTCTTAACAACACTTCGTTCTGGCTCATCAAATGGCAAATCAAAAAATTCAAATTTTTTTTCTTTTAAAGCACCTCTTTTAAGTTTACTTTCAATTTTATCTCCATATTTAACAATTTGACGCTCAACTTTTGGTAAAGCTAGGTCAATATTATCAAACATACTATCCCCAGTCACTTCTGCCCTATAATACAAGCCATTTGACCTAATATTTAGTTCGAGTTTGGATATATTATTTTCTTTTTTACATAATACTTTGGCAGTTGCACTTTTATCAAAGTATTTGTCAAGTCTATTAATTTTTTTCTTTATAATTTCTTTTAGTTTATCACTTACTTGATAATTTTTTGATACGATTTCTATTTTCATATTCCACACTCCTTTGATAGACTTATCTACCACTTTTATTATAACAAATAAACTTTACTTGTGCAAATGATTATAATCAATTATTCGACACTTGGTAACATTACATTATAATTAAATTCGATAAGTTGATCGGCTTTTTTCATAACACGCTCGTCGTGCGATACTACTATAACAATTGCATTCTTTTTAAGTTTATTAATTTGTTTTATGACATTTTGAGCGTTTTTGTTATCAAGATCATTTGTTGGCTCGTCAAATATATAGATTTTGGACTCTCTTAATAATCCCCTTGCAATACTTATACGCTTTTTTTCTCCACCAGACAAAAGATTTTGAAGATTTTGTTGACGTTGTTCGTTAAATTTTCTTACAAACAACTTTTTCATACTAAGACTCTCAACTACATCTTTTGTTTTTTCTGTCATTTCTCCGTATGGATATAATACGTTTAATTGGATATCACGATTAAATATCATTGGCGATTGCATAGTAACAGACATTTGCTCAGTTAATGTGTATGGAGAATCTTTAAGTGGCTTACCATTTATAAGTATTTCACCATCCAATTTTTCGCATAATCCACATATTACTTTTGTTATTGTCGACTTGCCACAGCCACTTTTACCATATATAACGCTCATTTCTCCTTTTTTGAAGGTAAGATTAACATTTTCGAGTCTAAAAATATCACCATTTTGAACAGCAACTTTTTTGAGTTCCAAAGTTTCGATATCATCAAATTTATTATTTTTTTGAGATAAAACTTCACTATTGGATGCTTTTAATTCGTGTAATCTATTTAACTTTACGTTGCATTGTACCCATTTTGCTGAAAATGTACCAATTGTTTTTATTGGCTCAAAAACTTTTGAAACATAGTTAACAACTATTACTATATTACCAACAAGCATAGTGCCATCAAACACTCTTTTTGCGCACAAATAAATAATAGAAAAAGTGCAAGTAATATCAACTATCCTAACAAGTATCCAATAAAGCCATCTCAAATTAATTTGCTTTTTTTGTTGTTTATATAATTCGGCGACTTTTTCATTAAACAACTTTTGCTCATAAGACATAGTCTTCCATAAATTTATTACTGGTAAGTTAGCAATGGAATTTGAGATATTATTAGATACTGCCGAACTAGCGATTTCGGTTTTTACACTAATTGGCTTTTCAATTCTAACTCTTAACACGCCACATAAATACACCAAAAATATACCAGCAACTAATATTGGTGCTGACAAAGAATCCATAAAACACACGTACACAAAAGCAATTAAGGCACTTAAAATGTCTGGAATAATATCAACTATCAAGCTCCTTACTACATCAACAATGTAATTAGGCCCATCATTCATTCTATACAGCGCATCACCGTCATTCATTTTAAGGTCCATATTTTTTCTTGGTGTTATTAATTGCGAATAACACAAACTACGCAAATTACAAACAGCTTTTTTGATTAAACTTTCTGTTTGCAAATTATAAGTACTATTTAAAGCTTTCATTAAAAAAGTTATAATTGCACCCAATATAATAACCAAAGTTATACTCCAACTATTAGGAAGAGGTATTCCAAAAAATTCTGCTTGTTCTCCCGCCACCGCCGATACAATTATACTAATTATTTGAGTTGGAACAAGCACAGCAAAAGATGCAACTATTCCTAAAAATATCAAAAGAACAAATTGCCATCTTTCTTTTTTGCTCATTACTAGCCAAAGCGTTTTTAAAACTTTTTGATTTTTTTTCATACAAACTCCAATAATTATTTTTATAATAACATATAAATAAAAAATATTAAAATAAAAAACAATAATTTATATCAAAAAACATATATTGGTCACTGACTTTTGATATTAATTTAATAATTTGAGAATTATAATATTAAGCTAGTTATCTTTTTTTAAGTGCCATTTTAATTTTTAAATTTTTTTAAAAAATATCGATACATATACACAAAATATATGTTATAATAAAATTATAATTGGAGGTTAATATGTCATTTTCATCAAATTTAGTAAAGGAAAATTATAAAGATAAATCAGTTAAAGAATTGGAAAAAATGTATAATGATTTAAAATCTGATTTTTGTTTTGAATCAAAAGAAAGTCAAATAAAATACATTTTAGATAATTTTATGAATGCTAGTCATAATACCAATATTGATTCTACCCGCGAAGGCATTGAAGAATTGTTAAAAGAAAAAACAGGAAAAGAATATAAAATTGAAGAAAAATATTTTCAAATAACTTTGAATGATTTAATTAATTATATTTCAAATAATACAAGTCTTATATTTGACAAAACAAGTCTTATTAATTTCTTTAATAAACTCATAGATGTAGACGAGGACGAAAAATTTATGTTTTTGATTTGTTTAATACAAAATAATAAGAACTTTAATGAATTTGCGAATGAAATAAAATCAAATCAAGATATAAATGAACTTTTTGAAAAATATTTAGAAATTGCTGACGACTTTTATCATAAAAATTGTAGAATAGGTTGATAACATATTATAGGTAGAGACAAAAAAGCACTATGTTAATAATACATAATGCTTTTTTATTTCAATAGTTTCAAACGACATGGCTCTAAAAAGGCGTTTTAATTAATTTTCATTTGTAAAAGTTAATTTGTCGTTGTTATAATCAATGACTATTGTTGTATTATTTAATTTACCTTCCAACAATTCTTCCGCAATTCTGTCCTCAACTTCTTGTTGAATAACGCGTTTAAGTGGTCTTGCGCCGTATGCTGGTGATGTGCCTTTGTCAACAAGATATGCAAGGGCATCTTCGGTAACCTTAATTGAAATACCCTTTTCTTTTAATCGTTTGTTCAAATTATTAATCATAATCATTGCAATACGATTAAGTTGTTCATGAGTTAGACTATGGAATACAGTTATTACATCAATACGATTTAAAAATTCTGGTTTAAATCTTTTTCTTACACTATTTAGTATAACTTCCTTCATTTGTTCATAATCAGGGCTATCAACAGAAATACCAGTATTTGAAAACCCTAGTGACGCCTTAGTACTCAACTCGTTAACGCCACAGTTACTTGTCATTATTATAATTGTATTTTTAAAGTTAACTACTCTACCTTGACTATCAGTCAATCGTCCATCATCAAGTATTTGAAGAAGAATATTGAATACATCGGGATGTGCTTTTTCGATTTCATCAAATAATACTACCGAGTATGGTTTTCTTCTTACCTGTTCAGTTAATTGTCCACCTTCATCATGGCCAACATAACCCGGAGGCGATCCAATTAATTTTGCAACTGAATGAGGCTCCATATATTCTGACATATCTAGTCTAATAATCATATTCTCATTATCAAACATTGCCTCAGCAAGTGCTTTGCATAACTCAGTTTTACCCACACCAGTTTGACCTAAGAAAAGGAATGAACCAATAGGACGTTTGCTATCTTGAAGACCTACACGAC
>CALVZT010000017.1 GCA_944372595.1 uncultured Clostridia bacterium | reverse complement strand
CAGAGATAAGTGTAATATATTTTGAAAAAATTAGCAACTAAACTAACTCAATTTTTTTCTTATTTTTTATTTTTTTTAAAAATTTTAAGAATAAAAAAATGAGTCAAAAGACTCATAAATTTTTTATAGTGATATTAAGTTTGTTAGCAATATTTTTAATAAGTATTTTAGAAATATTTTTCAAAACTGTCTCATCAAATTTTAAATTTTTTAAGTTATCAAAATCTGTTTTACAAATTAACCTTATAATAGTGTACTCGTTAATGGTAATATCAACACTTGACGAAGTTTTACAACTGGGACAAAGCACTTCCCCTGTGTCTGTATCAAGATAAACTTTTGTTAGAAACTTCTCACCACATTTACTACACTTGTCAAGATTAAGTCTAAATCCTATATTAGACAAAATCTCCGTTAAGTACTTAACAAACACAACATAATCGTTAAGGTCAACGTATGCAACAAGATTAAGTAACTTTAACAAAAGTAACATTATGTCAAGTCCATTTTCTTCATTAACAATTTTACCTGCAATATCCAACATTTTACAACCAATCAAAAAACTATCATAATCAGAAGTAATATCAAAAAAACTATCAATGACTTCGCAGGATGTTAAAGTATATATCTCTCCACCCTTATTTGTTAGAAGGTATTCTCCAAAACAAAACGGCATCGAGGCAGGTTTTAATTTTGCTTTTGGCTTTTTGACCCCTTTTGCTAACACAGTTAATTTTCCAATTGGAGTTAATAACCACAATAACTTGTCATTTTCTTTATAGTCTTTGCTTGCAAGCACTATCCCTTTTACTTTTGTATCCATATAATCTATCTTTCATAAGTTTCTTCTTTTTGATGAGATTTATCATAATATTTGTAATTAAAACCAGAGAGATTTTTATAATCATTCCAATTCTGAACAAACTCCTCTTTGTTCATTGATGACAAAAATTTTTTCATTGCTTCATATTCAATTGACTCTTTCATATTGTCACCCTCCCTTTACATTAGGATATGCCAATTATAAACTAATATGTCAACCTTTACTCCTAATATTTGCAATATAACAAAATAAATTACAAATCGTCATTATTGTACCCAATCTCTGTTAAGAAACTTTCTCTATCCCTCCAATTTTCTTTTACTTTAACCCATAAGTTTAAGACAACTTTATTTTGCACAACTTTTTGTATAGACACTCTCGCTTCATGACCAATTTTTTTAAGCATCTTACCACCTTTGCCAATAATAATTGCTTTATGGCTATCTTTTTCGCAAATGATATTAGCATCAATTGTAATTAAGTTATCTTCTTCAACAAATTTAGTTATCTCAACGGCAATTCCGTGTGGGATTTCTTTATCAAGATAATATAATGATTTTTCTCTTATAATCTCACTTGCTATAAATCTTACTGATTTGTCAGTATATATGTCTTGGTCAAAATAACGTTTATTGTCTTCAATTTCAGGAAGATATTTCAAAATTTCTTTAACAAGTTCATCAAGGTTAAGTTTTTTTACACTGCTTATAGGTATTATAGCATCTGCTTCTATATTATTAAATAATGTTAACTTTTGAAACAATTGCTCTTTGCTTATCAAATCAATTTTTGTTAATAAAATTATGGTGTGTATGCCGTGATTAATATATTTTCGCGCAAACTCAATACCATCAATCACGTCTTTACTTGAATCAATAGTTATTAACAACACATCAACATCAGTTATTGCCCCGCTTACATTTTTCTGCATATATTCATCTAGTCTATTATTTATCTTTGTAACACCAGGAGTATCGATAAGTACTATTTGATAGGCTTTATCATTCATAATTCCTAATATATTATTACGTGTTGTTTGGGCTTTTGGCGAAACAATTGAAACCTTTTCGTTGACAAGAGCATTAACTAGTGTGCTTTTACCACTATTGGGCCTTCCGACTATACCAACAAATCCACATTTTATCATATAGTTAATTCCTTATCTTAAATTTATTTAATACCGCCTCTTCCGCCGCTCTCATTAAATGTTTTTCATCTTCATTCTCGTGGTCAAAACCAAGTAAGTGAAAAATACCATGCACAATTAAATAGAATATTTCCCTTTCGTAACTATGTTCATATTTAACAGCATTTTCTCTTGCCACATCTTCACATATTACAATATCACCAAGTAATATAAATTTTTCGCCTTTATGAAGCAAATAAGAATACTGTTTTGTATCAAACTTTTTAAAAGGTTTCAAGTTGAACATTGGGAAAGACAAAACATCAGTTTCTTTATCAATTTTTCTATGTTCTTTGTTTAATTCTTTGATTTTTTCCTTACTTACAAAACTAATATCAATGCTAAATTTTTTAAATTTAACCTTTGAATACTTGATTGCAGTATCAAAAAGTTTTGAAGTTAATTTATAAAAATTTTTAGAAACTAATTTATTAAAATTTACCATAAGTATTCTCCATTATATATCCAATCTTTTGTACAACTTCAAGTAACAGGTAACAATTGTACCATCTTGGTATTGTGATTCAACAATTTTTTTGTCAATTATTTGTAGAGTATCATCATCAAGACTTTCATAAGCAATATCTGTTGCCTTATTTATCGCCTCTTCTCTTTCGTCGTTATAATTAACATTTACCTTGGTTTTTTGCACTTCATAGTATGTAGTTGTTCTTTTGATTAAAGGTAACCAACTATTGCTTGCGACATAAGTATCATAATATTCAACTTCATAGTCTTCATAAGGAATTTGTTTGTTTGCCAAAAATTCTTTACCAAACAAAATAAAACTATTATAAGACGCTTTTTTGCCCGTACGATTGTTTACAACAATTTCATTTTTTACATCAACGCTTCCCGATGCTTCAACAGTTGCATATACTTCTGCCACCGCAGTAATAGGTTGTTGAACACCTTGCCCATCAATATAATATGGTGCAACTAAGGTATCCCCTTTTTTGACAACATCACCAATTTTAACAAGTGGTGTGCCAGTAATTATAACAATATCGGTAATAATTCCATCACTTTTAGCAACGACTGGGATAAATTGAGAACTTTCAAATGCTAATTTTTCTTCAATATTAACAACAATAGTCGTTCCTTTAATGATTACAGAAACTAGTCCAATATCATCTATTGTAGAATAAAGTTGCCTTTCAATATCATCAGTATTAATTGTATTTTTGTTTTTCCCCACCTTAACATCATTATTAACTAATACTTCCAACACCTGAGCCCTATCAATTCTATCTATACCATATACATCAATACGAAAGATAAAATTACTTGCAATAAACATACCAATAAGCATTAAGATTAATGCAACAAACAAGGCAATGTGATGTTTGAATATTTGTAATAATGCCGTTAAGCCAGTAACTTTTTCTACGTTAATAGTATAGCACATATTTTTTGTTTTACCAAGCAAGTTAATGTAACTTGTTTTGTCGGTTATTAAGATTAATTGCGACGGCGATAATTTGTCAAGTTTGTATATTTTAATTTTCCAAGCAATCAAATTGTCAATAAGTCGTGCTTGATTAAGTCCATTGATTTTTAGAGTTAGTCTGCCCCACATTATAACACCTCAACTCCCAAAATTTTGCCTACTACCATAACACTACCAATATTCAAATCTTTAATTACAAGATTGTCCCCATTAATCTTAATACAACCCTTTTTTAGTTTAAAAACAACACACTCTTTACTAAGTGTAATAATTTTATTTATTCCTTCAATATATACCGCATTATTGGATAACATAACTACCCTAAATCCGCCTAAAATTTCATCTGCTGGCAAACCACTTAATTTAGATATATCATCCATAAATCTATGTATCATATCACTCATATATTAAAATATGTGTGTAAATATTTATATATTACAAATAAAAAAGACCGCTGTAACGGTCTTAATGATTTTTTTTCTTTAACATATCGGATATAAGTATTTTTTTCATCTGTGGTGACAAATTACTCAATTCATCTTTGATAGATTTTTCTCGTCTTACTAGATAAGGATTATATGGTTGAGGTTTTTCTTCTAGTTGGTCATCAATATACAAACGTTTTGATAAATCATCATCCCACAATTTTTCCTCATATCTTTCTTCCAATGAAGGCAAACGAATTTGTGAATTATCATAATTATCATTAGTCATTATCCAAGGATTGTTGTTTTGTTGAGGAGGCATCATGATTCCCCAAGGATTTGTATTGGGATTCATATTCTGGCTATTATTAATACTTATATCACCATTCATCGCATTTTCGGGAGGTGGTATTTTTAAATAATTTTTTATAGAATCAAGTTCCTTTTCAAGTTGAGCGGTTTTATCTAATTCTGGTGCAGGTTCTTCTTCTAGTCCAACTTTGTTATTTTCAGCATTTGCATCTCCACGATATATTACCATATCGTCATAATCATCTTTTTTGCTCTTCTTGATTTTTTTGTCTTTTTTGGATTTTTTTTCATTATTTTTTGAAGACATTTTTCTAAAAACAGGCCAAAAATACAATATTAATGCTACCACAAGCACTAACGAAAAAACTATCATTAATATTGTTGTTATCTCCATACTATTACCCTTTATCTAATTTTTTTCTTGTTATCATCTCCGGCAATGGACTTTCTCATATCAGTATCAGCAACAACATTTTGCATACGATAATAATCCATTATACCCAATTTACCTTCTTTAAATGCAGTTGCCATTGCTTTTGGAACTTCGGCTTCTGCTGCTATTTTTATCGCATTCATTTCTTGTGTTTTTGCCCTCATCTCTTGTTCAGCTGCAACTGCCATCGCACGTCGCTCTTCCGCTTTTGCGTTTGCTATTCTTTTGTCCGCTTCGGCTTGGTCCATTTGAAGTTGAGCACCAATATTTCTACCAACGTCAATATCGGCTATATCAATTGACAAAATTTCATAAGCGGTACCCACATCAAGACCTTTTGCCAATACAGTCTTAGATATAAGGTCAGGATTTTGTAATACCTCGGCATGAGTTTCGGCAGAACCAACAGTAGTAACTATACCCTCACCAACACGAGCAATTATAGTTTCTTCACCAGCACCGCCGACTAATCTACCAATATTTGCTTTAACAGTTACACGTGCTTTAACGTGCAATTCGATACCGTCTTTGGCAATAGCCGATATGCTTGGCGTTTCAATAACCTTAGGATTAACACTAACTTTTACAGCATTAAGAACATCACGTCCAGCAAGGTCAATAGCTTTTGCCGTATCAATAGATAGACCAATTTTTGCTGAGTGAGCCGAAATCAAAGCATTAACAACTTTAACCACATCACCACCAGCCATATAGTGAGTTTCCAATTCATTGATATCAATAGTAATACCAGCTTTTTTTGCAGATACATAAGCTTCAACAATCATACCGATATTAATTTTTCTTAACTTCATACCAATTAATCTACTCATAGATATGTGCGCTCCAGAAATCAAAGCTCTAAACCATACTTTAATTGGAACAAGTGCTAAAACAACTATTACTGCAATAAGTAATAGTCCCAACAATATCCATAGCCATAGCAATTCCAATCCAATATTACCTAATAGACTAACCATATACCCTCCTAATCTGCCTTTTTAACAAAAATATCTTCACCTTCAACGTAAACAACTACAACATTTGAGCCTTTTATGATAAATCCGTCACGTGAAATCACATTGTATCTTACACCATCAATTTCTGCTTCCCCCACAGGATGACATTCAGTAATGGCAACACCAGTTTTGTTAAGCAAATTACCATACACATAATTGGGGTCACTATATTCCTTTGGCACCGCCGAACCATTTTGTACAATAGGTGTTCTTGACAAAAAACCCTTTTTTAATGACAAATACGCTAACAAGAAAACAATTCCAAGTAATATTAAAATCATAGCCAAAAGATATAATATTTGTGCAATATTAGTGCCATCAAAAATTCTTAAAACAACACCAACAACAAGCGATATAATTCCACAAATACCAAATGCGCCAAATCCAGCAACGAAAGCTTCAACTATAAGTAGCGCAAGGCCTAAGGTTAAAAATATCATTGCAGGTATGCCCATACCAGTAAATAGTGCTACAAAGTCTTCCATAATGAACCCTCTTTTATCTTACTGTAATTATTTTAACACATAAATAATAAAATGTGAATACCCTATTTTTATGCATTTTCTCTTTTATAATAAAACAAGTATTGTTGACATAACCCAGACAAATCTCCAAAATAGTTAACTAAAAATTTAGAAATTTTATCACGATTTTTAAGGTCCTCATTAAACATATTTTTATAAACTTTTTCTATCCAAGTATCAACAGGAAAAACATCGAATCTATTCATACCAAACAATAATATACAATCGGCGACTTTGGGTCCAACACCTGACAACTTAATAAGTTCTTTTCTAGCACTAGTTGTGTCTAATTCATTTAATTTATCCAAAAAATTTTCACTTAGTTGTTGAGATAACTTATATAAATAATCACCTCTATATCCTGCCCCTATATTATTATATTGTGATTGAGAAATATTCTTTAATTGACTAAGGGTTGGAAAAGCATAAAATCCATCAATCTTTTTGCCATAACTTTGACATAACCTTTCAATAATCTTTTGAATTCTTTTTATATTATTGTTAGCAGAAATTACAAAACTATATATTACCTCTACCAATGGTTGCTTTAATATTCTAATTCCCCTTCCATATTCAATTGCTTTTTTAATAATAGGTTGATTAATTTTTTTGACTAATTTATCGTAATTGGTATTCAAATCAAAAAAATTGTAAAAGTAATCAACGTCTTTTGTAAAAATTAATGTTGGATTACCTTGTTTTATATGAGCAATTTTGTCTTGACTATTAACAACATATTCTCCTAAATCGTCAATACAAAAACGAAAGATTTGACCACATTCCAAAATTTTTTTTATATCAAAATCCACGCAATCAAATATTTTTATGCAATCGTTACATTTTTCAATTCTCATAATTATATTTTATCAAAACTATAAATATTTAGCAATAATTTAAACAAACAAAAAGCACACAACCATCAGTTGTGTGCCAATATTATTTTGCTTTTTCTTCATAAACGTTAGCGTATTTTTTGCCTTTGCCTTTTGTCTCAAAACGAAGAATACCATCTTTAAGAGCAAATAATGTATAATCTTTACCAAGACCAACATTTGTGCCAGGATAAAATTTAGTACCACGTTGTCTTACTAAGATATTACCTGCCTTAACTTCTTGACCATCTGCTCTTTTAACTCCAAGACGTTTTGCTTGGCTATCTCTACCGTTCTTAGTGCTACCGCCACCTTTTTTGTGAGCGAATAATTGTATATTAATAAACATCACTAATTACCTCCAATTCAATAAAGTCAGAATAACCTTCGTACAAATCTTGTATTCCACAAAGCATTGTACCTAGTATAACATTTGTATCATTTCTTTGCTTATCGGACAATTTATCAGGAATCACACAATCTAAATATCCTCTATTATCATCTCTATTGAGTTGTGCATTTACCCCTGCTACCATCATTATACCAAGTACGGCAGTTTGTACTATACTTGATAATGCACTGCATACGATATCTTCGCCAGCAACACCATATCCAGTGTGCCCATCACAAGTTACTCTTACAAAGTCATTATTTTTTTTGTAAATTTTAATATTCGTCATTTTACTTAATACTTGTTATTTTAATACGTGTGAATGGTTGACGATGACCTTGTTTTGTACGAACGTTTTTCTTAGGTTTGTACTTAAATACAACAATTTTACCTGCTTTACCATGAGCTACTACTTCAGCTTCACAAACAGCATCTTTTAAAATTGGAGTGCCGGCTTTAACAACGTCGCCATCAGATATTAACAATACATCAAGTTTTATTTTATCACCAACAGGTCTTTCAATCTTCTCAATGTCGATAACTTGACCTTCGGTAACTTTGTATTGCTTACCACCAGTTTCGATAATTGCAAACATTTTTTATCTCCTCCTATATACGGACTCGCTAAATCAAAGGTGGGACAAGCCACTTGGTACCTTATTTATGCGGTTACGTATAAATCTACCATATACAAAAAAATTTGTCAATAAAAATGACAAATTTAATTAAAAATATTATATCTTAATACATATTATGCGATTTTTATTTTTTTCTGCTCATTTTACCCAAATACAATTTAGCGACTTTGTCATTAGGAGCAATTTCAATTGCCTTTTTCATAAACTCTTTACCTTTGCTTCCTCCCGACTCCCAACTTCTAATCGCACTTTCAAAATATATTTTACTTTCGTTTAATTTCTTTATTGTTGACTTGTTATACACATCCAAAAGTTCAAACATACTTACTGTTTCCATTTTACCTTCAAAAGGTGGCATAGTTCCAACATAACGATAATTTAATTTGTTCTTTTGATTTAATCTGTCAAGCGTACTCTTTGTAAATAAAACTTGTGTACCTAATTTTTTGTTCATCTTTTCTAAATATGATGCAATGTTAACGCTGTTAGAAACAACGGTAGCACTAAGTCGTTTTTTCTCTCCTATGACTCCCATCACAACTTGTCCAGTATGAATACCAATTTTAATTTCAATTCCAACAAGTCCCAACGTATCGCTATCTGACTTAATTTTATTAATTATTGCATTGCTTGCCTTTATCGCAACATCTGGGTCAGTAAAGATTGCCAACACCCCATCCCCTAAATACTTGTCTATAAAACCCCCATAATTTCTAACAACAGGGCCAATTAATCCTAAGTATCTATTGATAAAATTAAAATTTTCAGTAAGACTTAACGTAAAACTTGTTTTTGTTGAGTTTTTAATATCAATAAAAACTGAGGTGATTTCTTTTTGTATGTTACACCCTAATGACATATCAAGAATACTTTTTTTACCTAATTGCTTCACAAATTGAGTAGGTAAATATTTTGAATATTCGTTATTTAATCTATCAAACATGACTTTGTTATTTTTAATACTACCCGATATCTTATTAAGACCTTTTTCTATCGTCTTTAACTCTTTACTACTTCCAATTTTTATATCACCTTTTACGTTACCCCTAGCAATACCCACAACTGCTGTTTCGACTTTTTTTATCGGTCTTAAAATTATGCTAAAACTTATAAATATAAGTCCCAAATAAATAAACGACATAACAAATATCAAAATGATATTAACTGGTATATTGGACGCAACAGGCATGGCGCTTGTTCTAGCAACCATAGTATTTGCCGTATTAATACCACCTAGCCCTGTCATAGTATTAATAACTGCACAAATGTACACAAATGTAATTGGCAAAACAAACATAAATAACTTGTATTTTATTTTTTTATCTTTCAGTGCAACAAGCCAAAATATAATAAATGAAATCACAAAAATTATCAGAGATACAATTGCAATATAAAAGCCTGCCCCATAATTAATATTGACATTGACTCCATACAAGATAGCATTAAAGAAGTCTTTTGAAAATATCATAAAGACAACTAAGCTTCCAGCCGTTATAGCAAATAGCAAAAATTTTGCAAATTTATTATTCAAGATTATGCCTCCTATATACCTTATAATGTGCAAAAAAATAAAAAAAATTGGAATAATTTAACATTTTTTTTGCACACTAGCAATATAGGAGAAAAGAATATGAAAAAACACGATCAAGATTTTTTAACTGCAATTTATCAAAATGCTCTAACCGCATGCAGATCAATCAATAATGTAATATCAAAAGTCAAAGCCGAACAATTAAAAAGTGAACTAGCCAACCAAATAACACTATTCAGTCAAATTAGTGCTGATTGCGACAACTTAGCAAATGAATTAAATATAAAATTAAAAGACCTTAATTTATATGAAAAATCATCAATGTGGTTCAAAATTAATATGGCAACATTATTTGACAAAACATGTAGAAATATCGCCTCAATTACCATTTTGGGTAACACAATGGGAGTTGTGGATTTGTTATGCGTAATGTCCGACTGTCAAGGTTGTAATCCAAAAATTATGACAATAGCAAATAAATTGAAGACTTTTGAAGAAGAAAGTATTAATAATCTCAAAGTTTTTCTTAACAAAGAATATAACCGCGGTCAAAAAGATAATTGTGGCACAATCAACAAAAATACTACTCCATCATCAAATAGCACAAGACAAAACACAAAATCAAAAAAAAGCACAAATTCAATTGATGATAATTCAACAAATGCTGACCTATAAAAAAATGCCTGACGGCATTTTTTTGTTTTATTAATTTTATTTATTAGATGTGCATTCATTTATTATGCTCATTTCATTAGAAAATGTTCGACTATCAATATTGCCTATGCTTAATGCTTCTGATTTATTTAAAATAAAGTTTTTATCCTGTAACAAAGTATCTAGTTTATAAAATCTAACTACCGATAT
Organism: uncultured Clostridia bacterium; assembly: GCA_944372595.1. Lineage (GTDB taxonomy): Bacteria > Bacillota > Clostridia > Christensenellales > UBA1242 > CALVZT01. The sequence goes on along the minus strand of CALVZT010000017.1, from coordinate 1,735 downwards.
TGTTGTTGTGGTATCTTTGTTATAGCCCACTTCTTCAAATACAACTTCTGTAAGCAAATTCAAATCATAATCAGGCTTAACCATTTGAGTAAATTTTAGAGATTTATCCAAATCATTTATTCGGTATCCACGATGCTTTAATTTATTTACAAATTTTTGTGCATCAACAAATTTACCAGCAAACGAATCAATCCATTGTGCATTTTGAGAATAATTATTTTTATCAAAAATTTCTTGACTTAATTGTTCTTTACCAATATCTGTTTTTTCTTTAATGTAATTGATTTTATCTTTAATTTCTAGTGGATGCACAAGCCCTATAACATAATCTCCTTCAATACTGCCACCCATTAAATATTTTTTTCTATCTCCAACAATTTCAAATATTTCATACAATTTACCATCACGATATTTACCCCATAAATAATTTTGTGCTAATACTTTTAGTAAATTATTCCCCATAATCAAATAATCAAAATCAACTGGGTGATATGTCTTGTTATTGTAAAATTTTCTAATAAATCTCTTATTCTCGCTAATAACCGTTTTTCTTAATTTTGTTAAAAACTCTTTAATGTACATATCTTTGTATTTAACATTATCTGCTACTCTTGCTGGTTTACCAGTTTTTTGATTATATTGCAAAATATCATCTTTGGTTAACTTTATAACAAGGTTTCTTCTTGACAACTCAAATACTCGCTCACCATTGTTATCCAAGCCATAATCATTACACAAGCCATCAAGAATATAATCTTTATCAATTCCAGTAAGTGTTGCAAACAATTGTGTCTTTCGATTCAAAAAGTTAGTGTGTCGATTAATTAACTCAACATTATTTAATTTTTTGAGTAGATTAATATATTCTGGTCTTTTACAATCAACAATGCAAGTTATCATATATTCCCAAGCTTCGTTATCATATCCATACCAAGAACAAAGGGTGTCAAACGCTTTGTTTAATAATGTACCATCTCCAATACTACAAATAAGCCTTATTGCCCATTTGCTTTTGTTCAATTTATCTCTAACCATTGCAGTTTCATAGACAATATTAGCTATTGCTGACTTCAAATCATCATCAACATAAGAAAAATAGTCATACAAAAACTTAACGTTACTATCTTCTACTGTTTTGTAACTATCCATTACAAATGTCATAACCTTGCCATCAAAACTATTTGGATTGATATTATATTTTTGATAATATTTGGTTAATCTTAATCCATACAATCTTTCTTGAACGACGCTAACATCTTTTTCTACTTTTAGTTCGAACGCACGCAAAGAGCCGAATTTTTGATATTTATCATAACCAAAGACTTTGCTTATAGTCTGTTTAACTTTTTCACTATTTGTATTCTCATAAATGTTCATTGCTCTATCATCAACTTGTCTCTCGCCCTTAAATATTGCAAGCAAATCAATTGCACGTGCCAAGATTTTTTCATCTTTTGAAGACAAGTGCTTTTCTAGTTCATTAAAACATTCCGCTTTGTATTTTGAAAGTAATTTACCTACAACAGAATTATCAAAGAAAGTACCATTTAGATAATTATTTATGATGTAAGATACAGTAGCAACAGTACTTACCTCTAAGAAATATTCTAGTCCGTCAATTGAGTTATTAAGCGATAAAAATTCCATAAAATCCTTTTCGGAATTTTTAACAAAAAGTTTGAGATATTCTTTTAGTGGTTCTTTCCATACATACATTATGCTACTTGCTTCACTT
>CALVZT010000016.1 GCA_944372595.1 uncultured Clostridia bacterium | reverse complement strand
CCGCCAAATTATATACATATCAAACAAATTGCTTTTTTCGTAGTTCATTAAATAAAAAATATAATAGATTTAACATACATATGTGTGGTTATATAGGTCATATAAATGAATTTATGTTATATATTTTTTAACTTAAAAATTAGAACTACAATATTATGTAACATATTAACGAATTCCACTTAAAAATTAACATTTTGCTTTAAAATTTATTGCAAATTATATTTATTTTTGATATCATGAAATTGTGAATTTGTTATCAAAGGAGGGTTTAAAATGAATGGATTTTATGTTGGTGATATAATTGGAAATTCATATACTCATGAAAATGAGAAATTTAATAAGAAAGTTAAAGATTTTGAATTGTTTACGGAAAGAAGTAAATTTTCAGACGATACAATTTTATCTTTTGCAACTATTAAATGGTTATTAAGTGACAATCATACTCCTAAAAATATGATAAATATTATAAAGGAATTTTATAAAGAATTTCCAGATAAGAATCCTACAATTTATGGACAAGGTTTTGTTGATTGGATAAATGAAGGATGTAGTAAATTTAGAGAAAGTTCTGGTAATGGTGGTGCAATGCGAGCTAGTGTAATAGGCTGGTATGCAAATAACATTGAGCAAATAAAATCTTTAGTTTATAATGGTATAAGACCAACTCATAACACTTTTGAAGGAATGTTGGGAGCAGAAGTAGTTGCTACTTGTGTTTATTTGTTAAGGAAAAATTACACTTTAGAAGAAGTAAAAAAATATATAACAATTACCTATAATTATGATTTAAATGAAGATATAGATTCTTATAGAAAACAATATCAATATACTTCAAATGCTAAAGAAACTATAAGACCTGCTTTAATAAGTTTATTTAATTCAAAAAATTATGAAGATTCAATTCGTAATGCTGTTTCTTTTGGTGGTGATACTGATACAATTACTACTATTTGCTCAGCAATAAGTGAAGCATATTATAAAACAATTCCAAATTATATTTTAGATAAAGCAAATTCTTTTTTACCTAAAAAGTTTAATAATTTATTAAAAAATTTTAATGATTTAATAAATGATGAAGTGCAGAATTATTTTAGCTAGAATTATAATTATAGCATATAAAAAGAAGTCATTATTTTAAAATGACGATTTCTTTTTTTTGTACAAAGTTAAAAATATAAAAATATAGCTTAAAATTATTTTGATTTATAATTATAATTCTTGGTAATTTTTATACATATTTTTTTATTTTAGAAAGGAGAAACATATGGTAGGGAAATATAAAGTAATAACACTATGTGGAAGCACAAAATTTAAAGATGACTTTTTCGAACAACAAAAAAGGTTAACCCTTGAAGGCAATATTGTAATTTCTGTTGGTTTATTTGGACCTGCTGGCAACAGTAAGGTTTGGAGAAAAGGCACAAAAGAAATGCTTGACGATATGCATAAAAGGAAAATTGATATGGCTGATGGTATTTTTGTTATTAATAAAGGTGGATACATTGGTTCGAGCACTAAGTCCGAGATAGAATATGCTATAAAAACTGGCAAAACGGTTGATTATATGGAAGATAACATATCTTTTAACACTAATAAAAGTGAATAACTGATTAAGGGGAGAATATTGTTTATATGGAAATTGAGAGAGTTTTTTTGTTAAATAACAATACTGCAATGGCTTTATCGCATATGGCAAGCAAAAGTTATGATATGGAGCAATATTATACACAGATTGGTAAAGAAGAAGAAAGGTATAGAAGAAAAGGTAATAAATTTTTTCATACCATTAAAAAAGATACTAATGATAGTATGATAAGAGAGGAAATTGAGAACTATTGTACGGAAGAGGATTTTGAGCAAAATAAAACAAGAATTATTGGTTCGGTTATAAGCAAAACGAGATTTGTTGTACCATATGGCGAAAAAAATCTTGAAGTTGATATATATGATTATCAATGGAAAGGATTATGTACGGTTGAGGTAGAATTTGAAGATGAAGATGAAGCAAAGGACTATATTGTTCCGTTGTGCTTTGGTAAAGAGATAACAGATGATTTGCGATATCGTAATCAGCAATTAGCTCAAAATTTTAATCCACAAGAATTGATACAAACTTAAAAGGAGAATAAATATATTGAAAAACTATTTTGTTATACATGGTAGTTTTGGCGACAACAAAGAACATTGGATTCCTTGGTTGCAGCAACAAATAAAAAATAAAGGTTATGATTGTTATGCCATTACCTTTCCTATTGGTAAAGATATACAAACATACGATTCATGGAGCAGAGAATTAGACAGATACAAAGATAAAATCAATAGTGATACCATTTTTATCGCACGTTCAATTGGAGCAATATTTGTAGTAAAATACATATTACTTAACAATCTTAAAATAAAAAAACTAATAAGTATAAGCGGATTTAATTGTTTTATTGATGTGCCAGATTATGATTATGTTAATAAGACTTTTTTCTTAAAAAAAATAAAAGGGTTTGAAAAAAGATGCAGTCAGCGTATTTGTATTTTTTCGGATAATGATCCGTATGTGCCTTATTATTTGTTGGATATGTTTCCGTATAATATAAAAGCTAAAAGACTATTTATTGCGGGAGGAGGGCACTTTAATTGTGAGTCTGGCTATAAAAAATTCGAATTGCTTTTGAAGTTAATATAAAATGTTTTAAAAGGATATTAAATATGTACTTAAAAGAAGAAAAATTTATAAAAAAAATAGCAATAATGGCATATAATAAAATTATAAAAAAACATAGTTATAATGTAATGGATAAGGGCGAAAGTGACGTTGTAACAACACTTGATTTGGCAACGGAAAAATATATTATTGAAAATATAAATAAAAATTTTCCAAACGATAATATTGTGAGTGAGGAATATAACGCAAAGGAAAAACCAAAAGATAGAACTTGGATAATTGACCCTATTGATGGAACGGTAAACTTTGCTAAAAATTTAAATAACTGGTGCATACAGATGGCTTTCGTGGATAAGGGTGAGACACAACTTGCCATAATATATATTCCTTATAGCAAGGAGTTGTATTTTGCGTCTGACAAGGGCGCATGGTGCAATAAGAAAAGAATTAAAACGAATTCGGATGTAAAAATATATCAAGCTGTTATTGTTCACGGATTGCCCAAAAGAGATTATCAGATATTAAAAAATATCGCGTTTGATGTACTAAATGAATTTTCAGATAAAGTTAGAAGGTTGCGAAATTATGGTACGGCTGGTATTGAATATTCGCTTCTTGCATGTGGAAAATTAGATGGCGAAATTATTTGGGCAGATAATCCATGGGATATTCTACCAGGAAGATTTATTTGTGAAAAAGCGGGCGGAGTTGCTTACGAGACAATCATAAAAAACAAAAAGATAAATGCAATGTTTGCAAATAAAAAATTATGTGATTTATTCGATAAAATAGTCAAAAAATACAATAAATAAATTTTTAAATAATAATCAGGAAACTGATTATTTTTTTTGTTACAAACTTACAAAAATATTATTTGTATTATAAAGTTTGTATTTAAAAAATCATTATGCTATAATATAACATATAAATTTTGTTGTTAACTATTATAGTATTTGATTCATATACGAATATAGTAAATATTTTAACGAGGGCGTGATATGAAAAATGATACGCAAAACATAATATCCGTAAATAATTTAACAAAAGACTATGGTCATGGCCGTGGTGTTTTTGATGTGTCATTTGTAGTCAAGAAGGGAGAGGTTTTTGGCTTCTTGGGACCAAATGGCGCTGGCAAAAGTACAACAATAAGACACATTATGGGATTTTCTAAGCCAGATAAAGGTAGTACTAATGTGTTTGGTATGGAGTCTTTTAAAAATTATTATAAAATATTGGCAAATGTTGGTTATTTGCCTGGTGAAATTGCATTGCCCGAGGGATTAACTGGTTGGGAATTTATAAAAATGATGGGAGACCTTCGTCATACCAAAGACGACGAGAGATTGAAATATTTACTTGACAAATTTAATTTGGATCCGTCAGGCGAAACAAAAAGGATGAGTCTTGGTGATAAAAGGAAATTAGCGATAATTACCGCTTTTATGGATGATCCCGACACATTAATTTTGGACGAACCAACAAGTGGACTTGACCCTGTTATGCAACAAGTTTTTATAGAGTTTATAAAAGAAGAAAAAAAGAGAGGTAAAACAATACTGCTCTCATCCCATATTTTTAACGAAGTAGAAGCAACTTGTGATAGAATATCAATTATTAAAGATGGCAAGATTGTATCAACTTTTGATGCTGATAAAATTAAGCATAATGAAAATAAAAAATTTATTATACATCTAGACGATTTGGAAAGTTATAATAAATTATTAAATAAATTGCCTTTTTCAAAAAGCAAAAATAAAAAATTTGTTAACCCTACAATTATTGAAAAAGATGAAAAAAGCAAAAAAGTTGTTGTTGCAATTAATGATAGTCAAATTAATAAATTAGTTGATATTTTGAGTGATTTAAACATATTATCTTTTGTTGAACAAAAACTTACTTTGCAAGATTATTTTATGCAATTTTATAGAGAAGACAAAAATTTTGGAGAGGTATTATAATGGAAGAAGTTATTAGTGTTAAGAACCTCACAAGAGATTATGGTAAAGGCAGAGGTGTTTTTGGCGTTAGTTTTGATGTTAAGCGCGGTGAAGTGTTTGGCTTTGTTGGAACTAATGGTAGTGGCAAAACAACAATTTTGCGTCATATAATGGGTTTTTTGAAAGCTCAAACGGGCGAAGTAAAAGTACTTAATTTAGATGCTTGGAATGATTCAAGAGATTTAAAAAAATATGTTGAATATATACCAGGCGAAATTGCTTTTCCCGATTTAAAAGATGGTACTACTTTTTTGAAAAATCAAGCGGAGTTGCTTGGAATTCATGATATGAGTTATGCAAATGAATTAATCAAAAAATTGCAACTTGATCCATCTGCCAATCTAAAAAGAATGAGTAAAGGAATGAAACAAAAAACTGCAATAGTTGCTGGTCTTATGGCGGATAAAGAGATATTAATACTAGACGAGCCAACAAACGGCCTTGACCCACTTATGAGAGAGACCTTTCTTGAAATAATACTTGAAGAAAAGCGCAAGGGCAAAACAATTATAATGAGTAGTCAAATGTTTGACGAACTTGAACTTACTTGCGATAAAGTGGCGCTTATATTAAATGGCAAAATAGTAGATATTGCCGATGTTAATGAAATAAAAAATTCAAAATATAAAACTTTAAAAATTGAATTTATTAATGAAAAAGATTATAAAGACTTTAAAAAATTAAGATATAAAATTGTTAGAGACCAACCACAATATAATCAAGTAACAGTAAAAGTGGCCGACAAAAATGTAAACAAGTTGTTTTCTCAAATCAAGCAATGTCCATTAAAGTTTATTAATGAGACAAAACAAACATTAGAAAGGTATTTTCAAGAACAATTATTTAAAGCAAAAACACAATCTATAAAAGATATAAAATATCAAAAAAAGGAGAAAAGACATGTTAAATAAAGCACTATTCAAACAGTCGTGCAAAGCCAATTGGATAAAATGGTTATGTGTCACATTATCAACATGTATTATGCTTGCAATAGTAATAATTGTGCTTGGTAATTTAAGTATAAATGATATACGAGATTCATTAAAAAATGTTTTTGTTCAAGCAAATCAAGAAGCATATCTTAAAGAAAACACCATAGATTCTTATAATTTATATTTGTCTACTGTTGAGCAATATAACCAAAATGTCCAATTATCTAATGGCGTGCCAGTATTAATTAATCAATATAATAACAAAATTCAGGAATATAAATTAGCCAATGAAGGAGTTGAGCCTCCTTATGAAATTAAGATGCAATATGTTCAAGAAATAGCATCGCGAGCAAGCACTAGGCTACCTAGTCAAAATCCAGAAATTATCAAAGGATATGTGACTGCAATACTAATATATTACATTGATAACCCAACACTTGCACCATCAAACGTGTATGATGAATATTTTTTGGAACAAATTTATCTTCAAGCGTATAAACAATCTTATGATGAAGCTATTGAAGACGAAATGACAGAACAAGAAGCGGTTAATTATGCTACTATGCAAGCAACTTCGGCAAAGACATTGTCTCAAAAAGCGATAACTCAATATAAGGGCGATGTAGCAAAGGAAGGTGCGTCTTATGTATATTCAAAAGAAAGGTATAAGTCTTATGCACAAACAGAAACAATAAATGCGATATCTCAGGGTGTTTATAATCAACAAATTGCTATGGGAGAAAGTGAAGATATTGCAAAACAATATGCAGCATCTGTAAAAGTAATTTCAAATACTTCCATATCTACTTATGAATTTTGGTTAAATCAATATGAAGAGAGCGATTTGGAAAATCCAATAACAGAAGAGCAAATTCAATTGGCAAGACAAGAAGCATGCAAAAGCATTTCTGACGAAATACCAGAAAAAGTAGCAATAGCTCTTGAAGAACTTGGTAATATGGATATGAATGGATTAATTATTGGTTCGATATTTTATAGAATTGCAGGTCTATTATTACCAATGGTATTTGTAATTATGGCAGCAAATGGCTTGCTTGCAGGTCAAGTTGATTCTGGCTCTATGGCCTATGTATTATCAACTCCAACAAAAAGAAGAACTGTTACTGCAACACAATTAGCATTTTTGATAACTTCACTTTTTGCTATGTTTGCTTTGCTTACGATAGTGAGTGTAATATCCGTATGGATAGTTGGTGGTAATGACTTTGCAATCAATTATCAGCAAATATTGTTATTTAACTTAGGTGCATTCTTAACTATGTTTGCAATAGCGGGTTTCTGCTTTATGTGTTCGGCAATATTTAATAGAACCAAACATTCTCTATCAATCGGTGGAGGACTTACAATATTTTCGCTAGTATGTACTATATTGGGATTATTTGGCTCAGAAGTTGTTCCTAGTGCAATGAGAATATCCGCAATGAACTTCTTTAACTATTTGTCAATTATAACATTGTTTGATACAGTTGCTATAATGGCTAATGATTTGAGTTACTTATGGAAATTTGGCACTTTATTAGTATTTGGCATTATTTGTATCATAATTGGTATATTTAGATTTGATAAAAAAGACTTGCCATTATAAAAAGTCACACAGATGTGTGATTTTTTTGTTGATTTAATTATAATTATTTTATATATTAATTATAACTATTTAAAAAAACGGAGATAAAAATGATAATAATTGTTGATTTGGATTTTACTTTGCTAAATGATGAAGGTAAGTTAACAAATAAAACTATTGAAGTGTTAAAAAAATGTAAACAACAAGGGCATAAAATTGTTATTAATTCTGCTCGTAGTTATATAAGAAGTATCGATATTGCAAAACTAATTGATGCGGATTATATAAACTGTTTTTATGGCAATTTGGTGTTAGATAACAAAGGGAACACCATTTTTAGTAGGGCACTGGATAAAAAAAATACAAGTAAATTAATTAAAGATTTTCAAACTATATATAATGGATTTTTGGCTGTTGAAACTATTGACGGCGGATTTACTAATAGTGCCGAAATGGCAAAAAGATTTGGGGGAGTAGTCGCCTCAGTACAAGAAATTGAACAAAAATTACCATTTAAATTGGTATTTGAAATATACGAAAAAGACCATGATAAAGCTCGTAAAATTGCCGAGAAATATAATTTAGCAATAAAATTTGCAAGAGAGGGATATTTTTGTAGCCTTTTACCAAAAGATACTGACAAAGCAAATGGAATAAAGAAAATTTTAACGCTCAAAGAGAATGCAGGCGAACAATCAATTGCTTTTGGAGATGAGATATCTGATTTAAAAACTTTTGAGTGTGTTGATGTCCCTGTCGCAATGGAAAATTCAACTCAAATTATTAAGGAATCAATTAAAGAAAAAACTCTGTCTAATAATCAAGATGGAGTGGCAGTGTATTTACAAAATGTGTTGACGTTATAAAAAGACTGATAACTTTATCAGTCCTTTTCTTTATTTTTATATTGCTCAAACACCTTGTCGTTATGAAGTACCATTGCATCAGTGGGGCGTAATTTTTTGCACAATTCATGATATTTTTTAGCATTTTTAATATCTCCTATATAGTAATAACACAACATTAATTGTGTATAAGGTATATAGGTGTAACTGTCGTGTCTTATAAATGCTCCACTATTTTCATTGGGTTTATCTATCGTTGATAGATTATACCAGTATATCGCATTAGTATATTGCTTGTTTTCAAAGTAAATATTTCCAATCTCGTTACATACTGTTGCACGTGGTAATGAATAAATAAAACTTTCATACAAATATTGCAATGCGGTATTGGTGTCTTTTAATTGTTTAAAGCAAAGTGCAATATTTTTGCAAGCTTCAATTTTGTTTTCAACCCAGCCCTCTTTATTGGATAGAAATTTTTTGTATATAGTTATTGCCGATTTATAATATTTATTAAATGCTAGTTCATTACCATAGTAAAAAAGTTGTCTAGCAGAAAATTTAACTTTGTTTTTAACCATTTTGCGATAAATTCTTAAATTTCTGCCTTTTGGAGATTTTTTTAATTTATTATGATAAATTTTTATATTGCTATAATAAATTTTACCATGCGGGATAATTAATTCGTGTACGGGATCAACCCATGTGTAATTCTTATTTTTTTTGAATATTCTTTCTCTATAAAAACTAAATTGTTCTTGCATATCTTTACTATACACGGTTACATATTTTGCCATTACTATATCAATGCTGGTGTCTAATTCTTCTTTTAAAGCAATCATTTTTTTCTGTTCTTCGATTGGCATAATATCATCGGCATCAATCCACATAATATAATCACAAGTTGCTTTGGAAAATGAAAAATTTCTTGCCTTGCTAAAATCGTCACACCATTCAAAATCATATATTTTATCGGTGTAATTGCGTGCTATATCTTTTGTGTTGTCGGTAGAGCCAGTGTCAACGATTATTATTTCGTCGGCAAAACTCGCAACAGAATTAAGACTGTTATACAGTACATCCTTTTCATCTTTTACAATCATACATACACTTAATGTTAACATTTTTGCACCTCACTTCATTGTATTGTTTTGATAAACATTTTGTGAATTATAAAAGTTATGATAATATATAATATATGTTTAATCTATTTGAAGATAAATTTGTTATTGAGGAGAATACCGCTTTTCAACTTAACCCTCAAAGTTTAGCATTCTTGGGCGATGCGGTTTTTTCGTTGTATGTAAGACTTAAAATTTGTAGTCATTCCACTGCAAAAAGTGGAGTATTGCACAAAAAAACTACCGAACAGGTTAAAGCCACTCACCAAAGTGAGTTGTTAATAAAATTATTGCCTATACTTACAGATAAAGAACAACAGTTAATCAAAAGAGCAAGAAATACCAAAGTAAATAATATGGCAAAGCATGCCTCTGCTGAACAATACAAATTAAGTACTGCATTTGAAGCGTTGCTTGGTTATTTGTATATTAGTGGTAATTTTGATAGACTTAAATACTTACTTGAACAATGCATATAAAAATCACCTATTAAGGTGATTTTATTTTGCAGTTAAAAGTACTGTTGTTGAATATGTTTGATTATTTCTTACATATTCTATTAACATACTATCTCCAACTTTGCTTTTAAACAACTCTGTCCTTAAATCTAACATATTACTAATAGGCACACCATTAATTGATGTTATAAGGTCGGATTTTTGTATACCCGCTTTTGCCATTGGCCCATTATTATCGATGCTTATTACTAGCACGCCTTCTTTGTTGACTTCAAGATTATAATATTTTGCTACTTGACTATCAACTCCATATACTCCCATATAAGGAGTAGTATATGTTCCGTCTTTGACAATATGCTCAATAACATTTTTAGCTGCATTTACGGGTATTGCAAAGCCAAGACCTTCTGCCGAGCTTACTTTTAGAGTATTTATTCCTATTACTTTGCCATCTCTGTTAATCAAAGGGCCACCGCTGTTTCCGGGATTAATACTAGCATCATGTTGTATCATATCTTGTAAATAACTCTCGTTATCTTCAAGCAATACTGTTCGATTAAGTGCACTTACTATACCCTTTGTGACTGTTTGTTGAAATTGTATATCAATTGGAGTGCCTATTGCAATAACTTCTTCTCCTACCACTACATTGTCTTTATCTTCAAGAGTTAAGTAGGGAAGCACGGCTTTTGTTGATATTATTGAAAGGTCAAGAGTTGTATCAGTCCATATTACATTACCAGTTGATTTTGAGCCATCAACAAGATAAAGAGTGACATTGGAATTGTCGCCAACAACATGAGCATTAGATAAAATTATACCATCGGCAACTGCAACTCCTGTACCAACACTTCTATATCCGTCCATTGTGCATTCAATACCGACAACAGCTCGCGTACTATCAGACGATATCTCACTTGCATTAATAGGAGTGCCAAATAGATTTGTACCATCAATATTACCTCTGCCCACATTTGCTTGTTCGGTGCTACAACCAAACAAAAACAAAGGCGTTAAAATAATTATAAAAACAAAATAAAAAAACTGTTTTCTCATAATTCTCCTTTTGATACAAAACAGTTTTTTTATATTATAGTATTTCTTATTTCAAACAAGTTGCCTACATCGTATTGTGGTGCTATGTCAATAAAAACATGTTTGCCTTCGATTATGCCAACAGACTTTAAGTAATCAACAATTGTATTATAAGCAAGAATAGGTGTATTGTTTTCTTCGCTTAGGTGAGCAAGTATGACTTGTTTTACCCCACTATATACTAATTGTTCAATTGTTTTTGCGCAATTAATATTAGATAGATGTCCCCTCGGAGATAATATACGACTTTTGAGACTGGCAGAATAATTAGGATTGTTTATAAGTAAGTTTTCGTCATGATTGGATTCAAGAAATACTATATCACTGTTTTGTAAATTTTGTATTATCTTGTAATTAGTATGTCCCAAATCTGTCGCAATACTAATTTTTTGTCCATTTTTTTCTATCGAATATCCATAGCAAAAATGTGAGTCGTGTGGAAGTTCAAAAGCGTTGATTGTTGTGTTTTTGATTGTAAATTGAGAACTTGTAAAAGGAATAATCTGTTTTGGATTTACCCCCATTAATTGTCCTATTAAAAAATCGTATCCGCATTGTGGAAAATACACTTTTGTACCATACTTTTTTGCAAATACACCTATACCTTTGCAGTGGTCGGTATGTTCGTGGGTAATTAAAATTGCATCAATATTAGATGGATTAACGCCAATTTTTTTTAGCCTTTTTTCTATATTTAAACACGACAAACCTATATCAACCAAAATGTTGACATCGTCGCTACTTATGTATGTTGAATTACCTTTGCTTCCACTCGCTAGACTAATTGCTCTCATATTTGGTATTATACCACAACAAATTTTATTAAAAAAGCAATTTGATAAAAATGAAAAAATAAAAAATGCTTTGTTGCTATTCAACAAAAAAACTGTTGCTACTAATACTTAAATCGTGTTATACTGAATAAGCGAGGTAAAAGATTTGAAATTTAGACAATATTACAAAATAACAGATAGTGCTTGGGGATTTTTTTTGGGATTAATGGTTCCTCAAATATTTTTTGCCATTCTTCTTGTAATTATATCAAGTATAGCGGTATCTCAGGGTGTAGATGAAGAAACAATAAGTAATTCGCTTGCCTTACAATATACTAGTGTAGTATTATCTCCACTTTTGTTTTTGGCAGTTTTCTTTATCTATAGTGCAATAGCAAAAATTAATCCAATAAATGCTAGCAAAATAAAAACTAAGTTTAATATTTATTATTTACTCATCTCAATAGTGGTTGGGGTAATATTATTATTTGGATTTAATAAATTTATTGCATTGTGCGATTATGGCATTTATAAGTTAACAGATTTATTGCCAAGCGATTTGCCTCAACCTCTTGACAGCGTTGGCATGTATTTTCTTGGTATCTTATTGTTTGCACTGCTTCCAGCTATTTGTGAAGAATTTTTGTTTAGAGGATTAATTTTTAATGGATTAAGAACGAGAATAAAACCTGTTGCAGCGATTATTCTTGGTGGATTTTTGTTTGCAATTATGCATCTAAGTATTCAGCAATTTATTTACCAATTTGTACTAGGTATTGCGCTTTGTGCAATTGTATATCTTACAGGTTCTATTGTTTATAGTATAGTAGTGCATTTTGTGAATAACTTTTTGGTAGTTACATTAATTTATGCTAATACTATTGCCGGTACTTACGAAAGCCTACAAACTACTTGGAGTGGAACAGAAATTGCTTTGTCAATTGTAATAATGCTTTTAACAGTTGTATCTATTATAGTGTTGTTCTACTTTTGGAACAAAAAATTTCCTCCTAAAAAAGAAGAGGTAATTATTGATAATCAAAAAATTGTTGTTGAAGGCATTGGAGAATATGAGCAAAGGGCATTAAATCCCACAAAAATGAGTCCGTTTGGTTGGATGATGTTATCCATGTGTGTCGGTATTGGTATGTGGCTATATGCGGTAATACTTTTTTTAACTTATTTATTTTATCCAAAAGTATTTTATAAATAATATCCATAACACCTCCAAATTGGCTTTGAT
>CALVZT010000015.1 GCA_944372595.1 uncultured Clostridia bacterium | reverse complement strand
ATTTAAAGAAAAAAGATATTAAACCTGGAACTTTTATGTTTGTTCCATCTAAGACTGAAGGACTACAAAAAGTTATTATATCCGCTATTGGTGACATATCATTTCAAGAACTTAAAAAACCCTTTGCCGCTGTCGCTGTTGACCTTATATCAGCAGATGAGATAATTATAACGCATGGTAGCGTTGCCAAAGCGGTAGCGGGTAGTTGTGCAGTGCCTGGGGTATTTGTCCCTGTTGAGTTTGAACACATGCATTTGGCAGACGGGGGCCTTCAAAATACTATACCAGCTGACGTTCCACGTCTATATGATTGTGATTATGTTGTAGCAGTAGATGTTAATTCAACAAGAGGTGAAGGAACAGATTCGTTAAAAATGATTGACGTTTTGCCAGCAACTATAAGAATATTAATGAAAAGTAATGCAGTAAAGGGATATTTGAATGCTGATGTTATTATACAACCTAATCTAAAACGCTTTAAATCAACAAAAATGGATGGCTTTGAAGAAATGATTGAGGAAGGGTATAGGGCGGCAATGGACAAAATGCCTGAAATACTTAATATTATATCCAAAAAGAGAAAAGAACGTTTTGTTGTAAATAGCGAATCAATAAAAACAAGAGTTTTCTAGGAAATATATGGCAAAGATAACTAAGGACAAATTAGATAATGTTAAAAAAAAGACAACCCAAAAAATTCGTTCTCGTACTATGAAATTTAGTAAGGGAAGAATAATAGCATTTGTTATATGTGCGATAATTATTGGATTGTCGTTTTTGTTTACTACTCAACTTGAAAATTATATTAATTTTAGCATTAACAAAATTAACATTACCGATGAAGTTGGTGCTGATGATCTTAAAATTCACTATATAGACGTCGGGCAAGGTGATTGTACATTTATCGAATTGCCAGATGGTAAGAATATGATTATTGATACCGGTTCAAGAAGTAGTGCAACAGAACTCGCAAACTATATTAGTAAAGTTATATTAACCGACGATAAAACGATAGACTATATGATTCTAACTCATAGTGACGAAGATCATATTGGTGGAAGTGTAACAATATTTGATAGATTTGATGTTTTGAATGTTTATCGTCCTAATATTTATAGCAAATCAGAAACTGCCCCTGATGATGCTACCATTCATTCAAGTGATATTTACGATAAGGCAATTTCTTCAATGTATAAAGAAACCAATCATATTCTTTATAATGAAGCGGGCATTATAATAGATGGAGAAGATTATAACCTTATGTTTTATGGCCCACTTGATGAGAATTATGATGACGTAAACGACTATTCGCCAATACTTATCTTTACATATAAAGAAAAAACATTTATGTTTACAGGTGATGCTAGTTCTTCGGTTGAAGAAGACTTTGTTAATAATTATACTGCGATTCCTGAAATAGACGTTTTGAAAACAGGACATCATGGTAGTAAAACATCAACAAGTGATGAATTATTAAGTGCAACTAGTCCAGATTTTGCAGTTATTAGTTGTGGGGAAGATAATAAATACGGGCACCCTAATGAAGAAACGCTAACTCGTCTAAACAATGTGGGAGCAACAATTTTAAGAACAGATTTAAATGGTTCAATATTATTTTTTGTTAATGATAATGGAGAGATCGGCTATCAAATTGATACCTATGTGCCAAACACATACTATATTAAGTGGTGGTACGTTGCGACAACACTGGGAGTGATTGTTATATTTATTTGTTTCTTTTCTAAAAAAATTAAGATTAAAAAATGACATTATACAATCAATACTGTCATTTTTTTGTTGATAAAAATATAATAATTTTACTATTTTTTTGTGTATGATTGTAAATTACGTATATAAAGATTATTTGTAAAAGTTATACTTGTAATACTATAAAAAACTGCAAATGTTTTGCGTCAAAAAAAATAAGTTTGTAAAGATTGCACAAACTTATACACAATATGTGGTATTTTTATTTTTTTATTTGACACAATATATAGTGTGTGCTATATTTGAGGTAGCACATAAGAAGGGGGACAAAAAATTGATAGAATTAATACTTAAAAGAGACGGAAGTACTCAAAAATTTGAACAGCAGAAGATTGCTAATGCTATATACAAGGCGGCAGTTGCGTGTGGCGGTAGTGATATGGATACTGCAACTAATTTATCTCAACAAGTGGTAGACATTGCTGATAAAGTTTATCACGATAAGATACCTACCGTTGAGCAAATACAAGATATAGTGGAGAAAGTGTTAATTGAAAATAGGCATGCAAAAGTGGCAAAGGCATATATCTTATATAGAGAAAAAAGAACTGCTGCAAGACAAGAAAATGCTTTAATTGGTGCAACTATTGATATGTTTAACCAATATCTTGGCGGTAAAACTTGGATGACAAAAGAGAATGCTAATATGCAACATTCAGTTGCTGGACTTAACAATTTCGTAAGAGAGTCATTCACCAAAGGTTACTGGCTAAATGAAGTTTATCCATCAGAAGTAAGCGAAGCACATAATAGTGGAGCAATCCACATTCATGATATGGGATTTTTTGGACCATATTGCGCTGGATGGGATATCCGTCAAGTATTAACTGATGGATTTAAAGGCCCTCCTGGAAAACCTCAAAGTAATCCTCCAAAGCATTTGAGGAGTTTGTTGGGATTGTTGGTTAACTCGACCTTTACTACCCAAGGTGAAACCGCAGGCGCGCAAGCATGGAGTAGTTTTGATACCTATTGTGCACCATTTATCAGGTATGATAATTTGTCATATAAAGAAGTTAAGCAATGTTTACAATCTTTTGTATTTAATATGAACGTTGCTACACGTGTTGGATTCCAAGCACCATTTAGCAATGTTACGCTTGATATAAAAGTACCATCTACTCTTAAAGACCAACCAGTAATTATTGGTGGTGTTCCACAAGCAGAGACTTATGGGGATTTCCAAAAAGAAATGGATATATTTAATACGGCATTTTGTGATGTTATGTTAGAGGGTGATGCACTTGGCAGAGTATTTACTTTCCCTATTCCTACGATTAACATTACAAAGAATTTTGACTGGGATAGTCCTGTTGTTGATAAAATTATGGATATTACTTGTAAATATGGTATTCCATACTTTGCTAATTATGTTAATTCTGATTTGTCTCCAGAAGATGCTGTATCAATGTGTTGCAGACTACGTCTTGACGTAAGAGAATTAAGAAAACGTGGTGGTGGATTATTTGGAAGCAATCCATTGACTGGATCAATAGGTGTTGTTACTATTAACTTGCCACGTATTGGATATTTGTCAGATACCGAAGAAGAATATTTTGATAGATTATCAAAACTATGTGATATAGCAAAAACCAGTTTGGAGATTAAGAGAAAAATAATTGAACAACAAACAGAAAATGGCTTATATCCTTATTCGGCATTCTATTTAAGAGATGTTAAAAAACGTACCGGAAGTTATTGGTCTAACCACTTTAATACAATAGGTATTAATGGAATGAACGAATCTTTGCTTAACTTCATGGGTAAGGACATAACTACAAAAGAAGGACAAGAATTTAGTATTAAGGTTATGAACTTCTTGCGTGGTAAAATGCAAGAATATCAAGAGCAAACAGGTAATATTTATAATCTTGAAGCGACTCCTGCTGAAAGTACTGGTACTAGATTTGCAAAAATTGATAAAAAGAGATTTCCTAACATTATTACAGCTGGAGATCGTTGTCCAATATATACTAACTCGACTCAGGTTCCAGTTGAATATTCGGACGATATATTTGAAGTTGTTAGATTACAAGATGAGTTACAATCGTTATACACTGGCGGTACCGTTCTTCACTTCTATCTTGGAGAAAAGATTGAAGATAAAGAAATAGCAAAAAAATTAATCAAAAAGATATTTGAAACTTCTAAAATGCCATATATTTCACTTACGCCAACATTTAGTATTTGTCCAGATCATGGTTATTTGGCTGGGGAGCAATTTACTTGCCCAGAGTGTGGACGCAAAACTGAGGTTTGGAGCAGAATAGTCGGATATTTAAGACAAATTGACGACTTTAATGACAGCAAACACGAAGAATATATGCGTCGTAAAAAATTTGTTATAAAGGCAGATCAAGTATAATATGAAAATAGGCGGTTTCGTCAAAAACTCTTTCGTTGATTATCCTGCCCATATTAGTAGTGTGATTTTTACCAGCGGTTGCAATATGAACTGCTGGTATTGTCATAACAAGCAATTAATACCCGACTCTCAGGAGAGTGCCAATCTTGATAACATACTTGACTTTATTACTTCAAGAAAAAATTTTTTGGACG
This sequence comes from uncultured Clostridia bacterium, assembly GCA_944372595.1. GTDB lineage: Bacteria > Bacillota > Clostridia > Christensenellales > UBA1242 > CALVZT01. The sequence continues at coordinate 8,591 of CALVZT010000015.1, read as the reverse complement.
GAGTAGTAATATCAGGAGGAGAACCAACCCTTCAACTTGATTTGAAAGAGGTCATAAAAAAAATCAAAAGTATTGGACTTAAAGTTAAATTAGATACTAATGGCAGCAACTTTGAAATTTTGAAGGATTTGATAGATAACAATTTGGTTGACTTTGTGGCAATGGATATCAAAGCCCCGGTTGACCAATACGAAAAAATTACTGGAACAAATGCTTTTAATAAATCAATAAGGCAATGTATTGATTTGTTAATAAATGGAAACATCGATTATGAATTTCGTACAACTTATGCGCCTAATCTGACTCTTGATGATATTGAAAATTTGGCAAAAGATATTAAGGGTGCTAAAAAATTAATGTTGCAGTGTTGCAGGTTTGATAACGAAAAAGTTGCATATATGCCACATAAACCGAGCGTTGTACAAAAGGCAGTAGAAATTGCAAGTAAATATGTTAAAAATGTTGGAACAAGAGGTTATTAAAAAAGTCATAGTTATATGGCTTTTTTTCTTTTATTTATTTTTAGAAATAAGGAAAAGACAATAATATACAAAAATATAGTATATTTATTTGTTTTAACGAGCAAAAAATGATATGATACTTATGTGGTAATGAGGTAAATTGTGAAAACAAATATTACGCTTATATGTTTTGAAAGTGAATTTAATAAAGAAATTGCTCATGCAATGTCAAATGAACTAGAACTTTATTATGTTGACATTGCTGATTTGTTGCAGTTTAATTTTATCAATTTGCAAGATGTGTTGGCAAAGTGTGGAATTGATTATCTTAAAAAATTAGAAAATGAGGCAATTAAGAATGTTTCAACTTTTGAAAACACTATTATAACTTCACCTATTAATATTCTTCTTGAAAATCAAAATATTATAAATTTAAAAAATTCATCAATAATTATATATCTTAAACTTTCCTTAAAAACTCTCACTACAATGTCAAAAAAACTTGATGATAATAAATCTAAGGCGTTACAAGTTGATTTGCTTGCTTACGATAGTAGGGATAAATATTTTATGGCAAATAGCGATATTGTTGTTAATATTTTGAGCAATAATGTAAATTCGGCTGTTAAAAAGGTCATAAAAGCAATTAATAAATATTATATTTAATTGTAAGGAGCATTTATGAATTCTGCAACATTAACCATAAATTATTTAAGAGTCCAATCTGCAAATATGATTGACAAAGCTAATTCAGGTCACCCTGGTGTGTGTTTAGGCGCAGCGCCAGTTTTTTATTCATTATATAAAAATATGAAAGTTGATGCCAAAGACCCACAATACTTTAATAGAGATAGATTATGTGTATCAGCTGGACATGCTTCTGCATTACTTTATGCTACTCTTAACCTTTTTAATTATGATATTGATATGAGCGATTTAAAGATGTTCAAACGTAAAGATTCCATTACTACTGGGCATCCTTCTATTAAGACTGTTGGTATAGATACTTCGACAGGACCTTTGGGACAGGGAATTGCTAATGCTGTTGGTATGGCAATAGCGGAGGCTTTTTTGTCAAAGAAGTTTAATAGAGATAATTATAGAATTTTTGACCATTACACTTATGCTTTTTGTGGCGATGGAGATTTGATGGAAGGTGTCGGCTTAGAGGCTATAAGTCTAGCAGGCAACTTAAAATTAAATAAATTAATTGTTTTATATGACTCTAACGAAGTTACGTTAGAAGCTAATCTTAATGTTTCTAATTGTGAGAATGTTAAGAAAAAATTTATGGCTCAAAATTGGAACGTTATTACAGTTGAAAAAAATACCCACAAAGCAATATCTTCTGCCATTATAAAAGCACAAAAATCAATTAACAAACCAACAATTATTATTGTTAAATCAATTATTGGTTATGGTTCTCCAAATGCGGGGAGTCATGTCGTTCATGGTAAACCGTTAGGAGCTGAAGGAATAAAATATTTAAAAGAAAAACTAAATTATACTTATCCTGACTTTGTTGTTCCGGAAAGTGTCAAAAGTCACATTGAAAAATTTGTAAATATATCCAAACATAAAATTGATGATGAAAAACTTGTATTAGATAGTTATAGTCGTGCTTATCCTGAGGAATATAAAGAGCTACAAGAATGGTTACAAAACAAACCAATTAGAAACAATCCACTTGACTTAGACTACAATAGAGAAATAAGTTCAAGACAAGCTTTAAATGAAATTATGGCACAGGTAAGAGTTGCTAACCTAATTGGAGGAACTGCCGATGTGGCTCCGTCGACTTTGGCTTATGTTAAAGGCAACAGAGATTTTTGCCCTGATGACCATAGTGGTAGTTATATTCACTATGGAGTAAGGGAACATGCTATGGGCGCTATTCAAAACGGAATTATTTTGCATGGCGGACTCAGAAGTTATAGTTCAACATTTTTGAGTTTTAGTAATTATATGTATCCTAGTATTAGAATGAGTACTCTTATGGATATTCCTTCGATATATATTTTTTCACACGATAGTATTGCTGTTGGAGTAGATGGTTCTACTCATCAACCAGTTGAACAAATTGGACAATTAAGATTATATCCAAATCTTAATGTTATAAGACCCGGCAATATCATGGAGACGCTTGCGAGTTATTACACGGCGCTAAATAGTCAAAATCCGACTGCAATAATTACTTCAAGACAGAATTTACAACCATATAAATGCACACTTCAAGATGCATTAAAGGGCGGGTATGTCTTAGAAGATGGCGAAGATATTACTATAATCGCAACGGGTAGTGAAGTTAATATTGCTCTTCAAGTCAAAGATAAATTAAAGGGCAAAAAAATAAATGCAAAAGTTGTTAGTATGCCATGTATTGAGATATTTGAGAAACAACCTAAGTCCTACAAAGATAAAGTGTTAAATGGCAAAATATATGTAATTGAAGCTTCAAATGATAATATATGGTATAGATATAATATTGTTAAACATTATGGTGTTAATGATTATGGATTTACTGGTGACCAAAAAGAATTATATGAACATTTCAACATAACAGTAGATAAAATTGTTAAAGATATTGTAAATACGATTAAATAATTGTGTATTATATGCATCGTTGTGCATATTATAATAGTGTAGGAGCAAATCCTACAAAAAAAAAGACAACGATGTATTTTTTCAAGATATAATCTTATAGGGAATACAAAATAGGTAGTTGTCTATAATGAATAAAGCCACATTAATTGTGGCTTTATTTTTTGTTTGCTAAGTCTTTATATTGTTCATATTTTTCTTTTGCTTCTTGTTGCGCTTGTTTCATTAATTTATCTGCAACATCTTTGTTGGTTTTTTGTAAAGATTTATAACGATTTTCGCCTTTTAAAAATTCTATATAATCTTTATGTGGCTCTTTGCTATCTAATTTGAATGGATAGTTACCAATGTTTCTTGGGTCATATCTAAATAAATGCCAATATCCACATTCGACAGCACGTTTTATTTCATTTTGCGTATCGTCCATTGCTATTCCATGATTGATACATGGAGCATAGGCAATTATTATACTTGGACCATTATAACTCTCAGCTTCAACGAAAGCTTTTGCTGCTTGGTTCATATCAGCACCAAGGCCAATTTGAGCGACATAAACATTTTTGTATGCCATGGCCATTAAAGCAAGATTTTTCTTATTGTTTTTCTTTCCGAGAGTAGAGAATTTTGCTACTGCTCCCATAGGTGTCGCTTTTGATGATTGTCCGCCAGTATTAGAGTATACTTCGGTATCAAGTACTAATATGTTAACATTTTCACCGCTTGCAAGTACGTGATCTAGTCCACCATATCCAATGTCGTATGCCCAGCCATCGCCACCTATTATCCAAACACTTTCTTTGGTGAAATAATTTTTGTAAGGAATTAATGTTGGATATTTATTTGGATTTTTGTTGATAACATTATTGATTTGAATGGATAATTCGTATGTTTTGTCTCCATTATCAAAATTATCTAGCCACTCTTGTAGCAACGATTTGAATTCGCTTGGACGAAGTGTTTTTATTAAATCGTTTACATTGGATTTTAATTTGTCTCTATTGGCTTTTTTGGATAATTCGATGCCTAATCCAAATTCTGCGTTGTCTTCAAATAAACTACTTGCCCATGCGGTACCATTGCCAAGTTTATTTTGTGAGAATGGGCACGTTGGGGCAGAGCCTGAATATATACTACTGCAACCCGTTGCATTTGCAACAACCATACGATTACCAAACAACTGACTTACTAACTTGATATAAGGTGTTTCTCCACATCCAGCACAAGCACCACTGAACTCAAAATATGGTTTTAAAAACTGACTGCCTTTAAGCGAGGATTTTGGGAAAATTGTTGATGGATTTTCAATATTTTTACTGTATTCGTAATTTTTGTCTTCTTTCTTTTCTAATTCGTTTGATGGGACCATATTTAATGCTTTGACTGGACAAATTTTTGTGCAATTACTGCATCCTGTACAATCACGCACATTTATTTGTATTCGGTAATCATAATCTTTAACTCCGATTGCTGAACGAGTAACAAAAGTTTTTGGACGTTTAGCATCTTTTTTAATTAATATAGGTCTAATACAAGCATGTGGACACGCCATGCTACACATACCACATTGTATACATTTTTCTGGTATCCACTCAGGACTATTGATGCTTATTCCGCGTTTTTCATATTGAGAAGTATTTGTTGGAACATATCCGTCAGGACTAAAACTTGATACTGGTAGATTATCACCAGTTTTGTTTTCTATTGGTAAGATAAAATTTTTGTAATAATCTGGATAATCTTTTTCTTTTGCTATGTTGTGATATGACAAAGATGTTAGTTTAATTTTCTTTAAAAACTTAGTTGCATTTTGTATAGCTTTTATGTTGGCTTCAACGATTGCATCGCCTTTGCGTCCATAGGTCTTTTTTGCTGCTTCTATTAACAATTGTTCGGCTTTTGAATAGTTGATTATTTTTACTAACTTAAAAAAGCAAGCTTGCATAACTACATTTATTCTTTGCCCCAAACCCGAATCTTGAGAGACTTGATTAGCATCAATTACATATAGATTTGCTTTGCTTTTGATTAAGTCGTTTATAAATTGTTGAGGTAAATTTTTTAAATCTTTTTTGTTGCAATTAAGTAAGAAGATACCATTTTCTTTTAGTCCACTTACAACATTGTATTTACCAACAAAGTTGATATTATGACAAGCAATAAAATCGGCTTTGTTAACAAGATAAGGCATAAACTCTTTGACTTTACCAAATCTTAGGTGAGAAGTCGTAAGGCTACCAGATTTTTTTGAATCATATTCAAAATATCCTTGGCAATTATATTTAGTATTATCGCCAATAATTTTAATTGAGTTTTTGTTAGCACTTACTGTACCATCGCTACCAAGTCCAAAAAATTTACATGCATAAGCATTTGATGTGATATAGAATGGTTTTACAGTTAAAGACAGGTTAGTAACATCATCATTTATGCCGACGGTAAAGTTATTTTTGGGTGTTGTTTTATTTAAGTTATCAAATACTGCTTTGACCATTGCAGGTGTAAATTCTTTGCCACCAAGCCCATATCTACCGCCAACTATTTTTATATCTTTATTTGTAATGGCGGTACATATATCTTTGTACAATGGTTCGCCATCGCTACCAGGTTCTTTTGTTCTATCTAGGACGGCAATTGATTTAACCGTTTTGGGTAAAACTTTTAGTAAATGCTTAGCACTAAATGGGCGATATAATCTTACTGCGATAACACCGCATTTATAGCCGAGATTTTTATTTAAATATTCAGCAGTTACCTTAGCTGTTATATATCCACTGCCCATAATAACTATTACTTTATCTGCATCTTTATCGCCATAATAGTCAAATAAATGATATCGCCTACCACTTATTTTATATACCATTTGCATAGCATCTTCGACCGCCATAATTGCATTACTATAATATTTATTGCATGCTTCACGATTTTGAAAATATATGTCTGGATTCTGTGCCGTACCTTGTTGATGTGGGGTAGTAGAGTTTAATGCTCTGTTGCGGAAATGTTGTATTGCATCAACAGGTAAGACTTTGAGTAAATCTTCTTTTTCGAATTGTTGTATATTGTTAATCTCGTGTGACGTTCTAAATCCATCGAAGAAATGTACAAAAGGTATGCTACTATTAAGTGTGGCAATATGTGCAACTGTTGCTAAATCATTGCATTCTTGTACGCTTCCACTTGCAATCATAGCAAAACCAGTATTTCGACACGCCATTACATCTGCTTGATCGCCAAATATTGATAATGCATGTGTAGATAATGCTCTTGCGGACACATGAAAAACTGTTGGTAATAATTCACCAGCGATTTTATACATATTTGGTATCATCAAAAGCAGACCCTGGCTTGCTGTAAAGGTTGTACTAAGAGCACCTCCTACAAGACTTCCATGTAATGTGCCAACAGCTCCCGCTTCTGATTGCATTTCAATAACTTTAAGTGGTTGATTGAATAAATTTAGTTTGCCTTGGGCTTGCCATTCATCACATAATTCTGCCATGGTTGATGATGGAGTAATAGGATAAATTGATGCTACTTCGCTAAAATTATAGGCAATATGTGCCGCCGCCGTATTGCCATCAACACTTACTTTTTTCATAATCACTCCTTGTATGATTATATAATAAATTTTTAATATTCAAAAGTCAAATCAATCACCAGTAATCGTTGTACAAAATAATAAAATTATGTTAAAGTTAAACTATGAAAAATATTTATGCCGAAATTGAATATATTGGAACTAATTATAATGGTTTTCAGTCTCAAACTAACGGAATAACCATAGAATCTGTGCTTACTCAAGCCATTTATAATGCAACTGGGGAGAAGGTAAAGGTTGTAGGCAGTGGAAGGACTGACGCCGGTGTTCATGCTTTGGGACAAGCTATTAATTTTCATATTAATTGTGATATCCCTTCTTTTGCACTTGCCAAGGTTATCAATAAATTTTTACCAAATGACGTAAGAATAATACGCACTATGCAAGTTGATGACAAATTTAATGCAAGATATAGCGCCAAGAAGAAAACTTATCTATATAAGGTCTATTTAGGTGATGATATAAGCGTTTTTGATAAAAATTTTTATGGCGTATATAGTTATAATATTAACAAAGAATTACTCAAAAAATCACTATTGCAGTTGATTGGTACACATAATTTCAAAGCATTTATGTCATCAGGTAGTCAAGCAAAAGATACCGTACGCACAATATATTCTACGAAGGTTAAAACAACTAAAAATACGGTTAGTATAGAAATTACTGGTAATGGATTTTTGTATAACATGGTAAGAATAATTGTGGGTACTGTTTTAGATATTGCGGCAGGTAGGTTATCTACGGATACAATAAAAAATATGTTGGCAAGTGGCGATAGAAAGTTGGGAGGTAGAACTTTTGTGCCATGTGGATTATATCTAAAAAAAGTTTGTTATAACTTCAAAAAATAACTTGACAAATAATAGTATATATAATACAATAGTCAAGTCAAAAAAGCGTTTATTGCAAATTAGCCCCTTGCAAAAGATGTTTTTTAACAAATAGTTTGGAGGAAATATTAATGAAAACTTATATGGCAAATCCTCAAACTGTGGAGAGCAAATGGTACCTTGTTGATGGTACAAATATGCCTCTTGGTCGCCTTGCGAGCCAAGTTGCTAGCATTTTAAGAGGTAAAAACAAACCAACTTACACTCCACATGTTGATACTGGGGATCACGTTATTGTAATAAACACTGATAAGGTTATTCTTACTGGTAAGAAATTATCTCAAAAGAAATATCAATATCATACCGGTTACGTTGGCGGACTTAAAGAAGTTGGGTATGATAAAATGATGAGTGAAAAATCTGATAAAGCAGTTATGCTTGCTGTTAAAGGTATGTTACCAAAAAACAGCCTTGGCAGAAAAATGCTTAAAAAATTAAGAGTTTACAAAGGTGCTGAGCATAATAACGAAGCTCAAAAACCTGTTGCAATATCTTTAAAAGGAGTTGTTAGATAATGGCAGAAGAAGTTAAAGAGAAAACCGTTACAAGAAAAAAGGCAACTCCAAAGAAAAAAGTTGTTCAACCAATTGTAACTGGAAGAAGAAAGAAAGCAATTGCAAGAGTTAGACTTGTTGCAGGTAATGGTAAGATTACTATTAACAAAAGAGATATTGACGAATATTTGACTCTTGAAACATTAAAATTGATTGTTCGTCAACCTTTAACATTAACTCAAACACTTGACAAATATGATGTTATTGCAAACGTTGTAGGCGGTGGTACCACTGGTCAAGCAGGTGCGATTAGACATGCAATAGCAAGAGCATTGGTTAAAGAAAATGAAGGTTATAAGGCCGAACTAAAAAGTGCTGGACTTCTTACTCGCGATAGCCGTATGAAAGAAAGAAAAAAATATGGTTTGAAAAAAGCAAGAAAAGCACCACAATTCAGCAAACGTTAATATACAAAAACACCTTTATGGTGTTTTTTTGTTTCTTGACATTGTATTGCAAATAATTTATAATATAATAAACAAAATTC
>CALVZT010000014.1 GCA_944372595.1 uncultured Clostridia bacterium | reverse complement strand
TAACCGATTTGTTCTTTTTAATAAAATAATTAGCAAGTTTGCCAATAGTGGTTGTTTTACCAACACCATTTACGCCAACAATTGTTAGTATTAATGGATAATCAAATTGGACTTTTGGTGCCTCTTCCAATATTTCTATCAAGACTTCTTTCAAACACTGTCTAGCATCAACCGCTTTTTTGATTTTTTGTTTGCGCACTTTTTCTTTAAGTTTATTCAAAATTTGCTCAGTTGTTGATACTCCTATATCCGAACTAAGAAGAATAAATTCCAATTCTTCATAAAATTCATCATCAAGTTCTCCACCAAATAACAAAGCAAGTTTGCTCATAAAACTATCTTTTGTCTTTTTTAAACAATTTTTTAATTTGGAAAAAAAACCCATACACACTCCGATTATTTTGCGTTTTTAACAGCTTCATCAAATTTAACAGACACAAGTTTAGACACACCTTTTTCTTCCATAGTAACACCATACAATATATCAGCAAGTTCCATTGTTGGCTTACGGTGAGTAACAACTATAAATTGTGTATCTTGAGAAAACCTCTTAAGATAGTTAGCAAATCTCTCAACATTGCTATCATCAAGTGCCGCTTCAATTTCATCAAGCAAACAGAAAGGCATTGGGCGAAGTTTTAATATAGCAAATAATATAGCAATTGCTGTTAGTGCCTTTTCTCCACCACTAAGCAGATTAATACTTTGTAATTTTTTGCCAGGAGGTTCGGCAACAATCTCTACCCCCGCAAGCAATGGATCTTCATTTTCTGTAAGTTCAAGTCTTGCATTACCACCACCAAATAATTCTTTGAAAACTTTATTAAAGTTTGCATTAATTTGAGTAAATGCTGCTTCAAATTTGGTAATCATTTCTACCGACAACTCTTTGATAATTTTTAATAAGTCCTCTTTGGCTTTCAACAAATCGTTTGCCTGAGTTGTCAAATTTTCATAACGCTCAATCAAAAGTTTTGAATCTTCGATAGCATTAACATTGACATTGCCAAGACGTGCTATTTCTCTTTTTAATTTATTAGCTTCTGCCATTCCTTCATACAAATCATAATTTTCTTGTTTATATTCTAGACATGATGCATAAGTTAATTCATATTCTTCGAATATTCTTTCTTGCATTGCCTCAATATCAGTATCAACTTTGGTAAGATTAAACTCTTCTTGATATTTTTTGTTAAGCAAGTTATTTACTTCATTATTAAGTCTCGTTCTATCTTCATCAAGAATTTTGATGCTTGATTGCAATTGTTGTTTATGTTCATCTAGTCCGGCTAATTTATTTTTAACAATTTCAAGTTCTTTTTGGTCTTCAAATTGCTTTTGTGGATCTAATTTAGCATAAGCAATTTCTTGTGCTCCACTTAGAGTATTGTTTACTTCATCAAGACTATTCGATAATTGAGCAATCAAACTCTCAGTTTCGGTCAAATATTTATTTAATCTTTCAATTTCACTATTAACAGAATTAATTTCCTGCTCTTTGGAAGCAATTTGTACACGAATCGATGTTAACTTATCATGATAAGAATCTCTTTGACCTTTGAGAAAATTAAATTTCTCTTGACGCTTAATCATATCTTCATTAACGTCATCTCTTGCGTTATTAATACTACTCTCTTTATCTCCTATTTGAGATATAGTCAAATCAATTGCCTCAATTTTGGTACTTATACGCAATTTTTCATTATTTAAGCCAGCTTTTTCGTTATTAAGTTCTCCAATATACCCCGATACTTGTTGCAATGTTTCATTTAATTTTGCTAAGTCTATTTTTAACTCAATTTGTTCTTTTGACTTGCTTTCTATTTGAATCTTGTATCCGTCGAGGGTATTTGTATATTTCTTCTTTTGACTTTCCAAATCTTGCAACTTAGCTGATAATTTTTTAATATTTTCATTTAAAGAATTAATCTCGTTATCACGCATCAAAATATTAGAAGTGATTGCTTTTTGACTACCACCACTCATTGAACCTTGTGGATTAATAATATCACCATCAATAGTTACAATTTTGAATGCAAAATTACTTTGTTTTGCAAGGTCAACAGCATCATTGATTGTTGCAACTATTACTGTTCTTCCAAGCAAAGAATTAAATATGTTTTGTAATGATTTATCAAATTTGATAATCTCAGATGCTACTCCGTAACAATTTTTTGCAGACAAAAATCTTCTTTCATTAGGATTTAGGGTATGTACACGCATTGATGAAATCGGCAAAAATGTTGCCCTACCTATACTATTGCTTTTTAAATATTTAATTAAGTCCTTAGCATCGTCTTCATTTTTGGTAATAATATTTTGTACAGCATTACCCAAAGCCGTTTCAATCGCAACTTCAAAACCTTGTGGGATAGTCATTGAGGAAGCAACAACACCAACTATTTTTTCATTTAGTTTAACATTGGTTGTGCTATCTTGCATAAGTCTTTTGATTGGATAATTAAATCCGTCATATTCTTTTTGCATTTCAACTAATGCTTTTTGACGATTTTCTAATATTTGAATGTTTGAATTAGTGTTAAATATTGCACTATTAATTTCGGCTAATTGACGTTGCAACTCGCTAAGTTCAGCCGTAAATCCTGTCAATTTTTCTTCACAGTCAGTTATATAATCACTTTTATCTTTAATGCTAGATGTAAGTCGTGATTGCTCTTGATTTTTTTGCTTAATCTTGTCATTTAAAGTTGATAATTTATCTTCAACTTCCCCAAGGTTAACTTTTAGAGCATCTTTTTGAGCAGTTAAAGCTGACATATTGGATTTTATATCACCGAGTTGTGCCATTGCCTCAATCATCTGTTGTTGCTTTAATGTCGCTTCATCTTCACTTTGAGTTAGTTCATCCACAATTTTTAAATATGAATTATTATATTCTTCGGCATTATCATTTAAGGTACTAAGAATTTTGCTTTGCTCTTCCAAATATTTTTGTGCTTGTGCAATTTGCACAACAGTATTATCGCGATTAAGTTTTTGTCTATTTAAATCTGATTGTAAAGATTCTTGTCTATTTTTTAGATATTTTAATTTTTCTTCTGCAAGTTTTGTTTCACCCGCTTGTTTTTCAAGCCCAACTGTTAAATGTAATATTTTATTATGCAATTCAGATAAAGTTCTATCAATTTCATTAACTTCTAGCATTTGGTCGTTATATAAATTATTCTTTTTCTCATATTCGCTGTTTCTTAATGAAATTTCTTCATTTAAGCCATCTATTCTAATTTGTATTTTGGCCTTTTGATCACTTGCACTATCAAATTGATAAATATAGTTATTAACTTCAAAATGCTTCAATTTTTCTTTAAAGTCGAGATATTTTTTGGCATTTTCAGCTTGATGTTTTAATGGCCCTAACTGTCTTTCTACTTCGCCAATAATATCTTGCACGCGTGATAAATTGTCGTTTGTTCTTTCAAGACGTCTTTCCGCTTCTACCTTGCGTGCTTTAAACTTAGATATTCCAGCGGCATCTTCGAATATTGCCCTACGATTTTCAGGTTTTGAAGTAATTATTTCCTCAACCTTGCCTTGTCCAATTATGGAATAGCCTTCTTTGCCCATACCTGAATCATGTAAAATACTTACAATATCTTTTAATCTGCAAGGATTCTTGTTGATTAAATATTCACTCTCACCCGAACGATATAATTTACGCGTAATGGATATTTCATCATAGTCTATATCGAAATATCTTTTTGTATTGTCAAATGTGAGAGTAACTTCGCAATAGGATAAACTTTTTCTTTTTTCCGTTCCATTAAAGATAACATCTTGCATATTGCTAGCACGCAAAAGTTTAGCACTCTGTTCACCAAGCACCCACCTTATTGCATCTGCAACGTTACTTTTACCACAACCATTAGGGCCAACGATGGCGGTTATACCATCATTAAACTTTATTTCTAGTCTATCGGCAAATGATTTAAAACCATATAGTTCGATTTGTTTAAAATTCACTGCTTGTTTCTCCTTAAAATATCCATCGTCTTTTGAGCAGCATCAAATTCTGCTTTTTTTATTGAATCGCCATATCCTATACCACATTCGACCCCATTTAAAATTACTTTGGCACAAAATTTTGTGTTTTTTGTACTATTTTGTGAAGTTATATATTGTAAAGGAATATGTTTGTTTTGTGCATATTCTTGTAATAACGTTTTATAATCTTGTGAAATAACAACTTTATCAATAAGATATTTATGTACAAATAACTTCGCTTTTTTTATGCCGCTAGACAAATAAATTGCTCCTAATATCGCCTCAAAAAAGTCTGCTTTTATACTGCTTATTTTATTTTTGTCCTTTATACTTTTGCCTACTCTTAACTCTTTGACAAAATCTGTCATATCTATTGCATTGCACAAACTTGCTTCTGATACAATGTGTGCGCGTTTTGAAGACATTTCACTTTCACCTATGTTAAGCGAATACAAATAGTCGCTTACAACAAAGTTAAGTACACTATCTCCTAAATATTCCAAACGCTCATTACTTATTGAATGATGTTCATTTGCATAAGATGAATGAGTGGTTGCAATATCGTATAAAAATTTTTTCTTTACCCAATTTCTAACACTCATTTATCAATCCCTTCAAGTGATATTGATTGCATTCTTTCTTCTATTTTTTTGCAAACTCCGGTCTCGTCCATTTTAATAATCTGCATAACGGCGTTTCTAACTGCCACCTCATCTCCTGCTCCATGTGCTTTAACAACAATTTTGCGAGCACCTAATAACAATGCACCACCAGCATTACTAATATCAAGTTTTTTCTTAATCTTGGTAAAAGCACCTTTCATAAATAATGCACCAATTTTGCTCATAAAACTAGATTTGATTGCTTGTTTTAATGCTTTCAGTACGAGTTTTACTGCACCTTCGGTTGCCTTTAAAAACACATTTCCATCAAAGCCATCACACACGACAACATCTACATCTCCTGACAAAACAGCACTTGCTTCAATATTGCCGACAAAATTTATTGGTAATTTTTTTAATAATGCAAATGATTCGTGAGTAAGTTCATTACCTTTTTTATCCTCAGAACCATTACTTAGTAACCCTACCCTTGGTCTATCAATTCCAAATACTTCTTGATAATATATATTACCCATTACTGCAAAGTGGGCAAGATTTATAGGTTTACAATCGACATTGGCTCCACAATCAATTACCATTACAGGACTATCTTTTATATTTGTAAGTATTGGGCAAAGTCCTGGACGAGAAATACCTTTAATTCTACCAATTTTCATAAATGTCCCAGCAAGCAATGCCCCAGTACTTCCAGTTGATACCATACCAGCAATATCATCTTCGTTATGCAATAAGGACAAGCCCTTAACCATTGAAGACTCTGTTTTGTTTCTTATAGCTTCCGTTGGAACATCATTGTTTGTTATATAGTCTTGGCAGTCAACAATTTCGAGTCGGCTTTTATCGTAATTTAATGAACTGACTGTCTTATCTATTAATTGCTTTTGTCCAATTAAAACAATTGTATAGTTGTGATAAGCAAGGGATTGAATAGCACCTTTTATTACGCTTTCAGGGAAATCTCCCCCCATAGCATCTACTATAATCTTCATATCATACTCCAATGCATTTTACTAATATACATTATACACAAAACTTAACTTTAAAACAAATAAATAACACCCTTTTAGTTAATTTTTATGCATATAATTATCGATATAAATAAAAAAATCCTAGCATACTAGGATTAGACTTAAATGTATCTAGGATAAAAAACTATATTATGCTTTTTTCTCTTCTTTTTTTGCAATTCTTTCTTGCCCGTCGTAATAACCACATTTTTTACATACAACGTGAGGCAATTTTTTCTCTTTGCAATGTGGACAAGTAACAAGATTAGGAGCTTCTACCTTCCAATTCGCTTTACGGCTATTCTTTCTTGCTTTTGATACTTTTACCTTAGGTACTGCCATTTTTCTCCCTCCCTATTTTAACTTATTTTTTAATTTTTTGAATGGATTATTATCATCAATTTCCAATGAACAGCAATTACAAGTGCCCTTATTCAGATTTCGTCCGCAAATTTTACATAACCCTTTACAATTTGGCTTGCACAAGTTTCTTGTTGGAATATTATACATAAGATTGTGTATTAAAGGTTTAGTTAAATCCAAATTCGTCGTTAATGGATAATGCTCAACATTCCCGGTGTTAGAAAAATTCTCTACGAAATCAACAACAACTTTTCTAATATATGGCTCGCCACATCTATCACAAACAAATCTAATTGGATAAGTTGCCTTGCCTTTAATTGTGAGAATTTCACAATCATATTCCATCTCACCATCAACACTTACATTGCTTTCGAATGAATATCCCTTGTCAGCAATTATGTTGCTATCAAGTTCGACATCAATATTAAAATGTAGTGCCTTACCTTCATTTTGTTTGGCTTCACTAATATTTAACAACATAACTCACCACTGCTTAAAGATTATATATAAATAATACGTATTTGTCAACATTATTTTTGTGTTTTTAAAACAATTTCCTCAGTTTCTCTTGCAATCATCGCTTCTTCATCGGTTGGTATAATATAAATTTTTGCTTTTGAGTTTTTGCCAGTAATATCTTCAATCTTGCCACGAGTAAAATTATTGTTCTTATCTTTGTCTAACTCAACTCCCATAAAAGATAATCCTTCAAGTGAAGCTTCCCTAATTTCAGGACGATTCTCACCTGTACCAGCAGTAAAGGCAATAGCATCAACTCCACCCAAGGCAGCAGCATAAGCACCGATATATTTTTTGATGCGGTACACCATCATATCAACGGCAAGTTTTGCATTCTTATTTCCTTCTTTTGCGGCTTTTTGTACATCTCTAACATCATTAGATATTCCTGATACTCCGAGCAAACCGCATTCTTTATTTAACCAATTTATTACCTGTGGTGCGGTCATACCCGACATATCCATTATTCTTGTAACAACAGTAGGCTCTATATCACCACTTCGAGTCCCCATAACAAGTCCTTCAAGCGGAGTAAATCCCATTGACGTATCAATACATTTGCCATTTTTAACAGCAGATATAGATGCTCCACTGCCAATATGACAAATTATAAATTTACCTTTTTTGCCTAATAATTTTTCAAGTTCTTCAGAAATATATTTATGGCTGGTACCATGAGCGCCATACCGACGTATTTTCCATTTTTTATAAGCAATTTCAGGTATAGCGTAACGCCCTGCATAATCAGGCATTGTCATATGAAAAACAGTATCAAACACTGCAACCATAGGAACGTTAGGCAACACTTCCATAAATCCCTTAATTCCAGCAATATGACCTGGCTGATGTAATGGAGCAAGTGGAGTAAGCGACTCAATTTGTTTCACAACTTTTGGAGTTATTAAAGTAGATTTCTTGAACAATTCAGCTCCTTGCACAATTCTGTGTCCAACTGCATCAATTTGAGAAAAATTCTTAATTACTCCCATTTTCTTATCGGTAAGCAAAGCCATTATAGCTTTAACACCTTCACCGAATGTTTCGATTTTCTTTTTTGTCTCATAAGTATTGCCATTTGCTTTATAAATTAAATTATTATCATCGCTTAAATTTTCACCTATACGATAAATCGTACCTTTTGCCAACAATTCTTTTGTTTTAGTATTAATAAATTGAAATTTAATACTTGAACTTCCTGCATTTACAACTAAAATTTTCATAATTACTCCTTTGATTGTATTGCCGTTATGGCTGTTATTACAACTATATCATCAACGCAACATCCGCGTGACATATCATTTACTGGCTTTCTTAATCCTTGTATAATTTGCCCAATTGCCTTTAATTTGCCAAATCTCTCAATCGCTTTATATCCAATATTGCCACTAGTAAGATTTGGAAATATTAATATGTTTGCATTTCCCTGAATCTTACTCTTAGGTGCTTTTTTCTTTGCAACACTTGGAACTATTGCCGCATCTAATTGCATTTCTCCATCATAGTCAAATTGCGAACCTTTCAATAATTTGCATAGATTTTGCATCTTTTGCACATCGTCGCCATCTCCACTGCCCTTGGTTGAATATGACAATAAGGCAACTTTTGGATTTAAATTAACTAGTTTTTTTGCAGTATCAACTGTGGCGTTAACTATGTCCTTTAACTGATTAACATCGGGATTAATATTCAAAGCACAATCAGCAGTAAATATTACATTTTTCTCCCCTATGTGTAATTTGTGGGTACCAACAAACATTACACATGAAGATATTGTTTTAATGCCATTTTTTCCTTTGATAATTTGAAGTGCTGGTCTTAAACAATCCGCGGTGGAATGTTCCACACCTCCTACCATACCGTCAGCAAATCCACACTCCACCATCATAGTGGCAAAATAAAATGGATTTTTTATAGTTTTTTTCGCCTCTAATAGCGTCATACCTTTACTTTTGCGTTTTTCATATAATGCTTGAATTAATTGTTCTTTAATGCCACTTGTATTAGGATTTACTATTGTCACATCGCTAATCTTACTTTTTAATATTTCTTCATTCCCAATAAGGATACAATCAACGATTTTCTTTCTTCGCAATATCTTTACTGCTTCAATTACCCTATCACTATCTCCTTCTGGAAATACAATTGTCTTTTTCAACAATTTTGCATTTTTTAAAATGGTTTTTGTGTTGAACATTTTTCTCCTAAATCATTTGCAAATTTTTTATTTATTTTATATACTAAACTTGATACAAGATAATTATACATTTTTTAATACAAAAAGTAAAATAAATATGATAAAACAATCTAAAATTTGTGCAATAATTTGCGAATTTAATCCGCTACATAACGGTCACGCATACGCAATACAAAAAGCACGTGAATTGTCAAAGTGCGATTATGTAATTGCTATAATGAGTGGTAATTTTTCGCAACGAGCAGAACCTTGCATCGCCGAAAAATACATACGTACTCAAATCGCTATGGATAATGGCATTGATGCAGTAATACATATACCAACTGCTTATTCTATTAATTCAAGCGAAATATTTGCAAAGGCTGGAATTAAGATTGCCAACTCACTTACAAATGTAACTCACTTGTATTTTAGTAGCGAATGTGGCGATATTGATAAGTTGACACAAATTGCACATTTTTTTAATAATGAACCTAAAAGTTACAAAACAAAATTACGTTGTTATCTACACCAAGGCTATTCATATAACATCAGCAAACAAAAAGCCATTGAAGATATGGCAAACGAAAACTTAATTGACAATGATTTTCAAAATATAATTAAGCATCCCAACAATATACTTGGAATAGAATATATAAGGCAATTACTAAACACAAAATCAAAAATTACACCTATAACAAGCAAACGAATTGGGCAAGAACACAATAGCGGCAAAATAGATGAATACTCCTCCGCTTCTGCAATCAGACAAAATATTATGGATAAACGTGATATCAAGAAGACGATGCCCGAAAATGCTTTTAATGAGTTATATGATTATTTTGAAGATAATGGTTATCAAAATCTAAACCTATATAAAGATATCATATTTAATAATGCAAGGCTAAAAAAAAGATTAAAAAATATTTTTGAGGTTAAAGAAGGTATTGATAATAGGATTTATTTCATTTCAAACAAGTCTAATAATTATGACGAATTTTTAGAAAAAGCCAAAACAAAACGATTTAACGAAACAAAAATAAAAAGAATAGTTTTGAATTCCACATTAAATATAACGTCAAAAATAATCAAAAAATTATATACAAAACAATTACCGTATATTAAGTTACTTGGAGCAAAAAAACAAATTTTGCCTTATTTAAATTGCACAACAAAATTAGTTATAAGAAACCAAAAATCAATTCTTAATAACTATGCCAAACAACTTATAGACATAGAGGAAAAAGCCGACAGTTTATTTATGATGATTGGTACCTCTCGAATTGTATATACACCATACTTTTTGAGAGTTCCGATAATAATTTAATTTTTAAGGAGAAAAATTATGCCAAAGAGAGAAAATGTTTTATCATGGGACGATTATTTTATGGGAATTGCCCTACTTTCTGCTAAAAGGAGCAAAGACCCTAATACTCAACTAGGATGTTGTATTGTTTCCCCAGACAATATTATAATGTCAATAGGTTACAATGGCTTTCCAAGAGGCTGTTCTGATGACAATCTTCCATGGGAACGCAGTGGCGAACTATATGATACAAAATACCCTTATGTTGTCCATGCAGAACTTAATGCAATACTAAACAGCAATAGAGATTTAAGAGGCTGTAAACTTTATGTTGGAATGCATCCATGCAACGAATGTGCAAAAGCAATTATTCAGTGTGGCATAAAAGAAGTTTACTATTTAATAGACAAATATCACGACACCCAAGAATATAAAGCAAGCCGTCGCATTTTAAAAATGGCCGGTGTCAAGGTTCAACAATTCAAACCTTCAGTTGATCAAGTTATATTAGATTACAAAATTTAATTATAAATAACACGATTATATTTTATAATCGTGTTTTTGTTATTACCTTTTCTTTAATTAAATAATCTTTAATCTGTTTGATTTTATCTTGGGTAAACTTTTTGCCATATTCATAGGATAGTATATTATTTTCTTTACTAAATGAGAAAGAATCAATTTGCGGTTGATACACATCAATAAGAATGTTTGCCTCACTTCTTTGCCTTTCTATTGATTTATCAAGCATCAACCTAAACGCTGATGTTACAACGGAAAATGCCCTATTTAACGGCGTTTCAACCTTATATTTTGTTACATCCACCGCAATAATAATGTCCGCCCCTAATTTTTTTGCTAAATTAGTAGGCAGATTATCCAATATTCCTCCATCATATAATTCTTTGTTTAACCTTTGCCCAGGAGCAAACAGTCCAGGCACTGCAATACTTGACCTTATAGCATTTGACAACTTACCTGATGTAATTTCAACCAATTCACCATTTTGCAAATCTGTTGCCACGCAACCGAAGATTTTTTTACAATCTTCGATTTTTTTATGTCCAACAATATTTTCAATATACCTTACTACTTTTTTACCTTTTAATAAGCCATTTTTTAACATTGCAAATATATCAATATCTACAATATGATTCCGCCTAAATGACAATAATTTTTTTCTCAATGCTTCAATGCTAACCCCGGCTGAATACAATCCTCCAATTAATGCTCCCATAGAAGTCCCTGTTATAACATCAATAGGGATATTATTTTGTTCTAATACCTCAATCACTCCTAAATGTGCAATACCTAATGCTCCGCCACCACTTAACACTAGTGCTACTTTTTTATTTTTCATATAACATCCTTATAAAACATAAATTACAATATGTATAAAAATAAAACTTTTGTTGATAAAAATATTTTCACAACTATTATATTATTATTCCTAACAATACTTATAATTATTAATCCATCAAAATACACCTTAGCAACAAGTAATGGTATTACATTGTGGGGAAAAGTTATATTACCCACTCTCCTTCCGTTTTTTTTCATCACAAAAATTATCAATGAACTTAACGGTATTGAAAAGATATCTAAAATTTTTACAAAACCAATGCGTAAACTATTTAACTGTCCCGGAATTGGTGCTTATGTCTTTTTGATGAGTGTACTATCTGGCTATCCAATGGGAGCAAAAATAATAACCGATTTATACAATAACAACTCTATAACTCAAAATGATGCAAAAAAAATGCTATCTTTTTGCTCTACATCTGGTCCAATGTTTGTAGTTGGAAGTGTGGGTGTTGGAATGTTTTTTGATATAAAAGTTGGCCTAATTTTAATCATTTGTCACCTGTTAGGTGCTTTTTTGAATGGATTTATATATAGGGGTAAAAAAGAAAAAGAACTAACTATATTATCATACAAAATACCTAGTAAAAACTTATTAAACGATAGTATGTTTTCAAGCATCAATGCTGTACTTATGATATGTGGCTTTATGTGTATAGCATTCGTTGTAATTGAAATTATTAACACCTTACACCTTAATACTCCACTCATTAGTCTTTTAAATACAATTCTCCCCCACAAGTGTGGTGGAGAAATCATCAATGGTATTTTAGAAGTAACAAAAGGTTGTATGGAAATATCTTGCCTTAATCTTCCAATTGCCTTTTCGCTACCTATTATTAGTTTTTTGATTGGATTTGGTGGTATATCAATTCATTTGCAAAGCCTAATATTTATCAAACAATTTAATATGTCTTACAAATTATTCTTTGTACAAAAACTAACCCAGGGTATAATATCTTGTGCAATTTGTTTTTTGGTCTGTTTGTTTATTTAAAATAAGTAAAATATAAATTATTCAAATTATTAATTAAAGTTTTAAAATGTTTTTCACCTTTTAATTCTTGATTAAGAGCATAAACTAACGCATTTGTTATTTTTATGTTTTTAATTTTGCAAGATTCCTCTATACCATCTAATAAAGTTGTAACATTTTCTCTTTTTGCAATATTTTTGATAGTTTTTATGGAATCTTTAATATCATAACTTTTATCAATCATACTCTTGAAGAAATCGTCTTTATCATCTTCATCTATATCATCATTGACCTTCTTTGGTACAACAGCAATTTTCTCTTCTTGATTTAACTGTTCATATAACTCCTTTGGGTCAACATCAAATAATTGTAAGATAGATTCTTTGAATGGCAATATTACATTTTGAGCAAAACTATCATATTCTTCTTTTTGTGTATCAGCAAAAGGAAATTGCGTTCTTAAAAAATAATTAAAATCAATGTTTTTTTTGTCAATTTCAACTAACAAGCAAAAAACAAGTGGTATTAATTTATGAATCTCCGTTGGCAACCTAAAAGTGTTTGCTCCCACACTACCACTAACTCTTGATTTGGAAAACTCTTTCGAAAAGTCAAAATTTATCATACATTCGGCTAAAATATTATATATATCTGTCGAATCTGCAATTTTTTTGAGAATATTTGCAATTTTGACGTCAGCAAGAATAAACTTACCTTCAATGAATTCGTCGCAAGCTTTTGTAAATTCTAACAATTCATTTTTATTATAATCCATACTTTTCTCCTATTACAATAATATTTTAACACACTTTACAAAAAAGGCAAAGAATTTGCATACAAAAAATTGTGTCGAAAAATATTGTATATTTCAACAAATTATGATACAATATTTAAGTATGATTAATGGGAGGGACAAACAAACAATGGATTTTGTATCAAATTCTACTGTAAATAAGTTAATTTTATTGTTTGTTATGGACAAAATGGAGATTCCCCTTACCGAGAACTCTATACTTGATATTTGTTCAAGCCGTAATAATTGGCTTAATTATATGGAATGTAAGGAATTACTTTATCAATTACTCGAAACAAAATTTTTATACAAACCAGATAGCGATGACAAAGAGTCAAGATACAATATAACTTACGAAGGACGCAACTGCCTATCACACTTTTTTACAAAAAT
>CALVZT010000013.1 GCA_944372595.1 uncultured Clostridia bacterium | reverse complement strand
AAGTTTATTAATCTCAAACTCAGCATTGTTAACAGCGGTTATATTAATATTTTTAGAATTACCAAATGTAGTAGTATTAATTGTTACAACATAACTACCAGCATTAATAGGGGCTGTTGTACTAAATTCGTCATCGGTTGTTAGTTTAAATAATAACTCATAACTATTAAGGGAGATATTGTTAATTACCATTTGGTCATCTGCATCTTTGTAAGTTAGAGTAACATTGTCTTTACTATAACTTGCATTATTGTAAGTGGAATTTTGTGCCGACAATGACACAACAACATCGCGTTTGTTAATAAGATATTGATATGACACCAGACTTGAAGTATAGTTACTGCTTTCTTTGATATTTGCAGTTATTGTGTAATTACCAACATTAATGTAATCTCCAACATTGCAAGTATATTCAATATCTTCATTTGGGACATTTTTATCAATAACAAAGTTAGCAATTAATTGTTCATAAGTAAGGTATTTACCATATTTTGTTATTAATTGAGATTGGCTAGTTGTAATAGTTACTGCTTTTTTGTTAATTATAATCGAAATGTTTGCTGGATTAGAAATTGTAACTATATAATTATTAGCAACACTTTCGTCAAATGAAACACTAACTGCAAAGTTAACTATTTGATTTGCTGATGTAGTAGAAGTATATGGCTGTCCATCAATCGTCGCTGTAACTTCGTAAGTTGTTTCATGATAAATTGTATCTAATGTGGTTGGAGTGGTTACTAATGCTTTAACCTTTTCAAACGAGTCACCATATGTAATTGTTGCGTCCTCAACAAAATCCCAACTAAATGTTACTGAAAGTTTATTAATCTCAAACTCAGCATTGTTAACGGCGGTTATATTAATATTTTTAGAATTACCAAATGTAGTAGTATTAATTGTTACAACATAACTACCAGCGTTAATAGGGGCTGTTGTGCTAAAATTTTCTTCGCTAGTTAATTTATACAACAACTCATAACTACCAAGAGTTATATCTTCTATATCAGTTTGTCCGTCAGTACCTTTTATAGATAATGTTACATTTTCTTTACTATAACTTGCATTATTGTAAGTTATATCTTGTGCTGACAATGATACAATAATATCACGTTTGTTTATAACGTATTTATAAGAAACAGGACTTGAAGTATAGTTGCTACTTTCTTTTATATTTGCGCTAATTGTGTAATTACCAACATTAATGTAATCTTCAACATTGCAAGTATATTCAATATCTTCAGTTGGGACACTTCCGTCAATTATAAAGTTAGCAATTAATTGTTCGTAACTCAAATATTTACCATATTGAGTGATGAGTTGTTCTTTGCTTAGTGTTATTGTAATTGCTTTTTGATTAATGATTAAATAAGTAATCGCTGGATTAGAAACAACAATAATATAATTATTCATTACATCTTCATCAAATGCGACATTAACTGCAAAGTTAATGATTTGATTGGCAGGGGTAGTAGAAGTATATGGTTGATCATCGACGGTTGCTGTTACTTCGTAAGTTGTTGTGTGATAAATTGTATCTATTGTGGTTGGAGTAGTTACTAATGCTTTAACCTTTTCAAGTGAGTCACCATAAGTAATTATTGCATCTTCAACAAAATCCCAACTAAATGTTACTGAAAGTTTATTAATCTCAAACTCAGCATTGTTAACAGCGGTTATATTAATATTTTTAGAATTACCAAATGTAGTAGTATTAATTGTTACAACATAACTACCAGCATTAATAGGGGCTGTTGTACTAAATTCGTCATCGGTTGTTAGTTTAAATAATAACTCATAACTATTAAGGGAGATATTGTTAATTACCATTTGGTCATCTGCATCTTTGTAAGTTAGAGTAACATTGTCTTTACTATAACTTGCATTATTGTAAGTGGAATTTTGTGCCGACAATGACACAACAACATCGCGTTTGTTAATAAGATATTGATATGACACCAGACTTGAAGTATAGTTACTGCTTTCTTTGATATTTGCAGTTATTGTGTAATTACCAACATTAATGTAATCTCCAACATTGCAAGTATATTCAATATCTTCATTTGGGACATTTTTATCAATAACAAAGTTAGCAATTAATTGTTCATAAGTAAGGTATTTACCATATTTTGTTATTAATTGAGATTGGCTAGTTGTAATAGTTACTGCTTTTTTGTTAATTATAATCGAAATGTTTGCTGGATTAGAAATTGTAACTATATAATTATTAGCAACACTTTCGTCAAATGAAACACTAACTGCAAAGTTAACTATTTGATTTGCTGATGTAGTAGAAGTATATGGCTGTCCATCAATCGTCGCTGTAACTTCGTAAGTTGTTTCATGATAAATTGTATCTAATGTGGTTGGAGTGGTTACTAATGCTTTAACCTTTTCAAACGAGTCACCATATGTAATTGTTGCGTCCTCAACAAAATCCCAACTAAATGTTACTGAAAGTTTATTAATCTCAAACTCAGCATTGTTAACGGCGGTTATATTAATATTTTTAGAATTACCAAATGTAGTAGTATTAATTGTTACAACATAACTACCAGCGTTAATAGGGGCTGTTGTGCTAAAATTTTCTTCGCTAGTTAATTTATACAACAACTCATAACTACCAAGAGTTATATCTTCTATATCAGTTTGTCCGTCAGTACCTTTTATAGATAATGTTACATTTTCTTTACTATAACTTGCATTATTGTAAGTTATATCTTGTGCTGACAATGATACAATAATATCACGTTTGTTTATAACGTATTTATAAGAAACAGGACTTGAAGTATAGTTGCTACTTTCTTTTATATTTGCGCTAATTGTGTAATTACCAACATTAATGTAATCTTCAACATTGCAAGTATATTCAATATCTTCAGTTGGGACACTTTCGTCAATTATAAAGTTAGCAATTAATTGTTCGCAACTCAAATATTTACCATATTGAGTGACAAGTTGATTTTCAGTTAATGTTATAGTGATTACTTTTTTGTTTATTGTAAAGGATTTTATACTAGGACAAACAAGTTTGGTCCAATTTTCTGATTTTGGTACTTCATAGTAAACATAATATGTGCCGGTTGGGGTAGAGCTGTTAAATGCTTCCGTATATTGATTTTCTAATTTTACGTCAGTGTAATATTTGATAATCACGTCACCAAATTTTGCCTGAGGCAAAGTTTCTTGGGAAGGCTCTTCGGAATATTGCCAACCGGATCGTGAGTAATCTGCAATCCATTCGTTAGTAGCAACATTAACTTTTATAGTATTATTTTCTATTAAAGAACTGTTTTCCCAGTGAAAAACATAATTGCTTATTGTATAGTTTTCGACATCATCACCAAATAAACGTATTGATAATTTGTAATTACCGGCATCTAAAAGAGAGTTTACTTGTTGATTAACTATCGTTGAAGAATTGTTTGTAAAGTGAATATTTAATACTGCTTGTACAATATCATTTGAAATTATCGAACCTGTTGTTATATTAAATTGAGTATTATCAATAGTTACACTTTCGTCACTATATGTCAAACTACTATACTCGTCTTTAATAATAATTTCATACTCTAAATTTATAGGAGTTATTTCTAATAAATAAATTTTTTGGATATCATTATTTGTGTAGTTTGGATCATTTAATGTAACAATAAGTTGGTATGTGTTAACTTTTAAATTTTCTGATGTCGATAATAACTTTCCTGTAGATGATTGATATTCTGCAATTTCAGTTGTAAAGTTAACATCTATATTTTCTACTGTATCAAAAATATCACAATCAAATAAATCCGAATATTTAAATGTATCAGTTAAATATTTATTGTTATCTTTAATTATTGCAACCTTACCATAATTGAAAGTGAATTTGTAATTGTCTTGTTGTATATAATTAATTTGTGCAGGATTTATTGTTAAACTAGTGTTAATATTTTTTGAAAGTGTTTGATTTGATTCTGTATAAAAATATGCATCAATCAAAAGCGATAAAGCAACATTATATTCGCCAGCGGTAAGTGGTTTTCCGTCAGGAGTTAAAGACGAATTTGCAGTTGTTGGATTAACCGAATAAGTGGTTGTGTAATCCCTTGTATTATTTAATGACTGAGTAATCCAACTTGAAGATGTGGTATTATATGTTAATAATGTAAGTGTTTGTGAAATTGTTTGACCTTGTGCATTGTATGTTAACGAATAACGTTCTATTGGCGTTAAAACAATCGGCACAACTTCTAATTCAATAAGCGAATTTTCAACGGCAAGGTTTTTGTCGACAAAAACTACTTTATTGTTATCGTCATTTATGGACAAGCTTGTTTTGTTTGCGACATTTCTTAATGCAATTATTGTGTGATTATCAATGTCCCATGTGCTAGATGTTGCAACTAATACAAGATTTTGAGTAATTGAATCAAAGTATGGAGTAACTATTACTTGCTGAATTCCACTGATAGAGGCAGAAATATTTGCAGTTTTGGTAAAAGTAAGGTAGGTGTCAAATGTATACTTTAAACTTCCTTTTTGTGTAGGAATTGTTGCATTATTGTATGAGTAAATATTTTGATATGTAACAAAATCAGATAGGGAGGTGCTTGTGTCATTATTAGCCCTATTTATAACAAATAATGAAAAACTTGAATAATTATCTACAACTGTGCCAGTGAAGTTGTAAATTAATCCATTAAGTGACAAACATTTATTTGATGAGTTTTGTGGAGATGTAAAGCAAGTTATTAAACTAACATGTTTTGGATCCTTGCTATCTTTACCAGCAAGAGTTCCATTTCCATTAATAATAATATTAGATAGTTGGTAGCAACTACTATAATCTACTACATTAGTTCGGCCTATAAATGTACTTAACCAAACATAAGCTCCATTAACGGTGAGTGTACTATTGAAGTCTATGGTAATGTTATTAATTGATACAATATCATTTTCAGTAATGTCTGCGCCATCACATATTAAGCGTCCGCTTAATATTCCTAATGCGGTATTAGTTGCTGATGGATTTGTTTGATTTTGTATGTATATGTTGTTAAGCATTTGTACGTATATATTTTCTATACAGCTTCCATTAGCGATTGTGCCAACAACTCCGCCAATTGCAGTATAATTATATGAACTTGGTGCATTTGTGCTGATTGTTAAAGAATTAAGGAAGGCAACTCGCAAATTTTTGATTGTCCCACCATTTGCAAGTGTACCAAATAACCCTCCAATAGTGCTTGATGTATTGTTTGTGTTGCGCCCAGAAATGTATATTGTATGCCCACAACCGTCTAACGTACCACTAAAAGTTGCTCCATTAAATCCAACAATACTAATATCTTCTATTAAATGATAATTTTTTTGTAAATTTTCACTAGAACTTATTATTTCATCAAAAGTAACAGTTTGTACCCTATTTACAATTCCACCATTTTGACTAACGGCAACGGAATCAGCAATAGGTTGGTATTCTGATGAAACATAACTATGTTGATATTTGTTAACAGATGGTAATTTGTTTTCTTGCGATATAGCGACTGCTTCTTCTTCATAATAAATATTATAACTAAAATTACCATTGAAATACCAATAGGAAGATACATTATCTCCGCAATGTAAATCACTAAATAATACAGTATTATAATCGCTGGATGATTCGTCAATTATCGTACCAGTTTTTTCATAGTTACCAGAGATGCTTTTTATTTTGTATGTTTTGTGTGCTCCAATGCCATCTTTTTCTGCCAAGTCATAAACAATTGCCAAACACTGATCGTATGGTTTTTCTGCTTCAAAGTAAAAAGTTTGCGTGCCAGCATTAAATGTCGATGAATGGGTAGGGGAGATAGTAAAAGTAGCAAAAGCAGAAGATGTTTGATAGTGATTAATTATGTTTACAATATTTGAACCACTATTTAAGAAAAATCCCGCCGTCCTACCACGATTGCCGCTATCTGTTTTGAATGTGCCACTAAATTTGTTTACATAGTTATATAATGTTGGGCTGCCGGATAATTCAAGAAGTGTTCCCAAACTTGTTTCTACCCCAGCAGTTAATGTACCATTACCACTTATTTGAATGTTTTGAATAGTTGGTGAACATCTTTCAATAACGGCGACGAAATTCGATGCAGACGAATTCGTACTGTTTTGAATAGATATATTAGACATATCGGTATTAGTGGCAACTCCTGCAACTAAATTAATATTCATTTGTACAGAACAATTAGTAACAGTTCCACCAGCACTTGACATATATCCAGCAATGGCTCCAATGCCAACCCATTCATCATAACCAGTAGTTGAATATTTTGTAACAGCTAACCTTCTGTTATTTGTTCCTGGCATTGAGATTGTGCAGTTTGATATTTTACCGCCTTCAATTTTGCCAACAATTCCACCAATAAAAATTGCATTATTACCTTCAGCATAAATGGTTAAATCTCCGTCAGTAAAAACAACATTAAGGTCATAAATTGCACCAGTTAGAGTGGACACAATAGCACCATATGATAGACCACTTCCTGAAACTTTATATCCAGCATTTGAGCCAGAAGCAAATTGAGTAGAATATTTAATAGTGTGACCACAACCATATATAGTCCCAGAATAAATTTGATAAGCATTTCTAAACACTTGACTAGAAGACAATGTGATATCATTTGCTAAATAAAAAGTTTCGTTATTGTTTATAGATGTAATAAAATCATCAGCATTTGAAACACTTTTAAATCCACTTAAATCCCTATTCATATCCATACCATATGAATATGTATTTGAACTTTGAGCAAACGCTTGTGAATGGGTATTAATATGCGGACTTATCAAAAAAATACTTACAATTAATAAACTAATAGAAAAAACGCAGATTGAAAAAATTTTGATAAAATTTTTCATTTGTAGTCCTCCGAATTTCTCTTATAATTATATTTTTTACATTATATATTATATATACACATAAAATTATGTCAAACTAAAATAATTTTATTTTTTAATTTTGCCTATTAATTTTAAGATTATTTTTTTGGTAATATTGAACAATTAAAAATATTTTGAAAAATCAGACAATTAAGATAAAATACATATAAAGAAGGCAAACGCAAAAGGAGAGCGTATATGAATTTAATAGTAGCGGTATCGAACGACTATGCTATTGGCAAAGATAATAAATTGCTTTTTAACATTCCAAGTGATCTTGCATATTTTAAAGAAAAGACAATTAACAAAGTTGTTGTTATGGGAGAAAAGACTTATTTTTCTTTACCACGTCGACCATTGCCAAAAAGAATTAATATAGTTTTGAGTGATAACATTAATTTTACTGATGCGAATGCAATTATAGTGAGAAGTCTTGATGAATTATTTAAAGAACTAAAAAAATATAATTCTGATGACATTTTTGTGTGTGGTGGGGCAAGCATTTACAATTTATTGATGGATTATTGCAAGGTTGCATATGTTACAAAAGTAAACGCAAGTGTACCCGCTGACACATATATAAAAAATATTGAAAAAAATGGCTTTGTTGTTAAAGAAATTTCACCTGTTATTAAAGAAAATAATTTGGAATTTACTTTTCAGACTATGATAAATAAAAAACCCAAAAAATATTAACATTTGTAATTTATAGGAGGGTAACAAATGAGCAGAGCAGATTGGATATATTTAAAAACTACTAATAATATTTTAAAGTCGGGTAACTGGGACATAAATGAAGTTGTAAGGCCAAAGTGGGCTGACGGAACAAGTGCTCATACTGCCAAAGTTTTTGCCGTTAATAATGTTTATGATCTACAAAAAGAATTTCCAATAGTAACTTTAAGATTTACGAACTGGAAGGCAGCCATAGACGAAATTTTATGGATATGGCAATTAAAGAGTAACAATGTTAATGATTTGAACAGTCATATTTGGGATCAATGGGCAGACAAAGATGGTAGCATTGGCAAAGCATACGGTTGGCAGATTGCTCAAAAATCAATTTACAAAGACGGCGAATTTGACCAAATTGACAGAGTTATTTGGTACTTAAAAAATCAGCCAGCATTCAGGAGTATGGTGACGGAACTTTTTGTGCACAAAGACTTACACGAAATGGGTCTTTATCCATGCGTTCATGGTATGCAGTTTGATGTTACGGATGGCAAACTAAACTTGTTTTTAAATCAACGTTCAAATGACACTTTGGCGGCGGGAAGTTGGAACGTTGTACAATATGCAGCACTTGTGTATATGCTTGCACAAGTTTGTAATCTCAAACCTGGTATTTTGTCTCATATGATTGTCAATAGCCATATCTACGATAGGCACATTCCATATATTGTTCACTTAACACTTTCTCGTGCAAAATTAATTAAAGATAAATTGGCAGAAGTTGATTTGGAAGTTTGTAAAAGTAAATTGACAAACGAGGAACACAAAGAGTTTAAAAATTTTGTTAAAAAAGTAATTAATAATAAAATAGATTTTGAAAAACTAATTAATCAAGCAATTAAATATGAAGTTGCTATTGGTCAATCAGAAAATAAAAAAACCAAAAACAATATTATAAATCAACCAATAAAAGTTAAGCAATATTGCGAAAAAGTAGTTAAAACAAAAGAGTTTAAATTGGCTGATTACATTGTTAATACAATGTTTAATTATCCTAATTTTGAAGATGTTTTGGGATTTACTTCTCCTAAATTAATCTTGGACAAAAAGATAAAAAATTTTTATGATTTTGTTTCACCAAAAACAAAAGATAAAGATGGAAAGATTATTGATAATCCAAAATCAAGTTTTAAGGTTAAAAATTATGATTACGAGACGTTGGGAGTAAAACTTCAATCGAAAGTCCCAGTTGCAGAATAAAAAATGCAAGGATAAATTTATATAAATTTATTAATATGTGAAAAAAACTTTTAAACAATTAAAATGTACAATTAAAAACAAACTATCAAAATTCAAATAAAATTTTGATTTATAAAAATATTATTTGTGAAAAAAACATAACGATAAATATTATTGGTAACAGAAAAATATTTCTGTTACTTTTTTTTATTTTATATCAAATTATTTTGTTTGTAAAAAAAATGTGCTATACTATTTTTACAGAGGTAATTTATGCGAACAATTTACAAATATTATAAAGAAAGATTAATAGAAATAAGTGGCAAAAATCGAAGTTTATATTCCAAAAAAATTAGCAAAAAATTTGCTTATGATTTAGGAATGATAATTGGCGATGATAAAGAACAATTTCAAGAATTAATTGAATTTATTTGGAAAGGTCGTCGCCGTGGCTTTACGGTAATTGACAAAAATATGAAAGAAAAAATTTTTGTCAATTTTGGCGTTAATAAAAAACTTAAAGCTCAATTTGCCGATCAAACGGGAATGAGTGCCGAAGAAAAACGTCTTGACAATCTCAAAAGAGAAAGGCAAAAACGCGAAGAGACAAAAAAAGTTTTGCTAAGTCAAGCATCGGCATTAAAATCATTAAAGCGTGAGATTGAAGAATTTGCAAAAGAGACAGGACGATACGAGATGTTTGTTGGTTACCCCTTTGTAACTGGGTATATTGGAAGTGATTTGCAGATTAAGGCGCCTTTGATACTTTTTCCCGTTACAATTAATGTGGAAGACGATTCGACTGTTTCTTTTGAAGCAAAACAAGATGAATATATTCAATTGAATAAGGTATTATTGTTGGCTTATGCCAAAGCACACAAGTTAAATATTGATGGGCTTATAATGGAATTTGATAATTTAATGGATTATCGATTAAAAAATATTGACGATGTTATAAAATATTTAGATAGTTTTGGAATATCAATTAAACATCAACAATCAGATAGGGGATTAATCTGTTTTGATAATATCAAAGAGCCTAACAGAGGGGATAGTTTAAAAATTGTTAATGCGTGTGTTATAGGTAGATTTCCACTTGCAAATTCTATTTATAATGATTACACTTTACTTGATAAAAGACGTTTATCCAGTGACGCAATTGATGAATTATTGGAGAGCAGACCAAGTAAAAAAGTAAAAAAGCCCAACACCGAATTATATACAATCAATGATCTTGATTATGCACAAGAAAATGCAATTACCAAATTAAATAAATTTGGCAATATGGTTATATATGGGCCCCCAGGCACTGGCAAAAGTCAAACTATTGTTAATATCATATCTGATGCGTTATGTAAAGATAAAAAAGTGTTGGTAGTATCTCAAAAAAAAGCAGCGTTAGATGTCGTATTTAATCGTCTTAAAGAACTAAATTCCAAATGTATGTTTATAATAGACGCTGAAAAAAATAAAGTTGCATTTTATGAGCGATGTAAACAAATGCATCAAGAGATAATTGATGGTTGCAAAAGCCAAGAAAATTATCAAGAAAATTACGACGAAATACAAAAAAATATTGATAGCGAAACACAAGAACTTGAAAAGATAAGTGAAGTATTATTTACAAAAACTCCATTTGGTCTTACCTTACAACAATTATATACCAATTCGGCAAGAATAGGTAAAAATAGTGCCGATTATGATTTGTATAAAAAGTTAGTAAAAAATAAAGATTTAATGAAATTAAATTTTGAAGATTTCTATCAAGCCACTAGGGTGATAACGGAGAAAAACAAATGTGATTTGTATTATAAATATGTTCATTTAAAAAAATCAAATCCTCTTGTTGATCACATCAAAAGCAATCTTGAAATTCATACTGTTAATCAGATTAAGACTTTTGTAAATAACTTATTAAACAAAAATTTAGTACCTTTTGATAGCACAAAATATCCACATTCACGTCAATTAATGGCATATTTATTGGAAAACAACTTAAAAGATAACACTGATATAAAACCATTAGTCCAAATGATAAGTAAAGTTTGTTATCCTCAATTGCATAAAAAATTAACAATATCAAAATTTGTTTTTCCTTTGTATCCATATTACAAAAAGCAAGTTGAAAAAACCAAATATGAACTTGAACAAAACTTTAACCAAGCGATTGTTGAAATTAAAAATTACGTTGGTAATTATAAATTACTTGAAAAAGTTTTGGACAGAAAAGGTTATGTAATGACCGTTGATAATATACTAAATGGTAATCATTCCTTCTTGCGATTGTTGTTGAATGCACTTAATGACTATATCGTTATAAGAGATGTTGTTGTTGCATTAAAAAATGTAACATATAACGAAAAAATTATACTTGATTTTGCTTTTGCTTGTTCAAAAAGTCTAAAAAATTTCAAAGAAATTGTTGATAAATTATTAGATATAAGAATTTATCATGAAGCAATTACTTATGAAGAAAAATACAAAAACACATTATCAAAAATTATTGATTTTGAGAATATTAGAAATCGTATCTTATCATTAAAGAATGAAAGCAAATCGGTAGCATCTTTGATATGCCTTGATAAATTTAGAGAGGATTATCAAAATTATTATTATTCTAATCCTGATAATAAAAATTACTTATATCAAATTACCAAACAGCAATCGTTATTACCAATTAGGAGAATGATGGATGAATATGGAGAGTTTTTACTTAAATTATTCCCTTGTTGGCTATTGTCTCCAGAAAGCGTATCTAATATATTTCCATTAGAAAAAAATTTATTTGATATTGTACTATTTGATGAAGCGTCGCAGGTATTTATCGAGAACACTTTACCTACAATTTACAGAGGTAAATTTATAGTTGTTGCGGGAGATAACAAACAGTTGCGTCCAACCTCAACCTTTATGAAAAGATACATGGGTAACGATGCCGAAGATGAATTGGATATGTCAACTCAGGCAGCGTTGGAGGTTGAAAGTTTACTTGACCTTGCAACTTCTAGATATTCTAGCACTAACTTAACTTATCACTATCGTAGCCGAAATGAAGAACTTATTAACTTTTCTAACTATGCTTTTTATGATGGTAAGTTGCAAATTGCTCCAAATATTACAAAAAACATAGGCAAAAAGCCAATTGAAAGAATAAAAGTAAATGGGTCATGGATTGGTAGAAAAAATCAAGAAGAAGCCAATGCTGTGGTTGCACTTTTGAAAAAACTTATTAAAAACAAACGAAATAAATTTTCAATAGGAATTATAACATTTAACTCTGAACAAGAAGCAACTATTGAAGATGCAATTGATAAAGAGTGCCAAAAAGATTCGGCATTTAGAGATGCATATATAAAGGAACAGAATAGAATTAAAAATGGCGAAGATGAGAGCATATTTACCAAAAATCTTGAAAATGTACAAGGTGATGAGCGTGACATTATAATATTTAGTACAGGCTATGCAAGAAACGAATATGGTAGAGTAGTTGCGCACTTTGGTCCATTATCTATTGAGGGCGGTGAAAATCGACTTAATGTTGCAATAACAAGAGCAAAAGAGAAAATTTATGTTGTAACAAGTATTGAGCCAGAAGAATTACAAGTTGAAGGAACAAAAAATGCAGGTCCAAAAATTTTCAAAAAATACCTTCAATATGTAAGAGCAGTATCAATGGGTAAGAAAAAAGAAATCTCATATATACTTGATTCCTTTAAGCCTGTAATAGAAAATAAGTCAGATGTTAAACTTAATCAATTAGAGGTAGAAATAAAAGATGAACTTGAAAAACTTGGCTATGATGTAGAAACTAATTTGGGCAATACCAACTATAAACTTTCACTTGCTGTTTATGACAAAAAACTGGATAGATATTTGCTTGGCATTGAGTGTGATTATGCGGCATATCAAAGTAGTGATTCGGTACTCGAAAGAGATGTATATCGTGTTAAGTTCTTGCAATCAAGAGGCTGGAAAATTATGCGTGTATGGAGTAGAGATTGGTGGCTCAATAAGAATAAAGTAATATCAAATATTACAAAACAAATTGAACTTATGCGCAAAAAACTAAAGGAATCATAAAAAATGCACAAAATAGTGCATTTTTTTTGTTATAAATTAGTTTTAATGCAAATAGTTATTGTAAAAAATATTATGTTGTAATGCAAAAAAATTATGGGCAAATTTGATAATATGAAAAATGATTAATAAAAGCGAATAAAAATTTCTTGATACAAATTATATATATTTTTAATATAACGTTTTACAATTTATTTTCTTGATTGTTTGTTAATAATATAATATAATATAACTATGAAAATTGTGGAATACGAAGAAAAATATAAAGAAGGTGTTAAAAATATTCTTGTTGAACTTCAAGAATACATTGTGTGTATTGATAAATGGAAATTAAATATTTTAACACCTGAATATAGGGAAAAATACTTTGAAAAAACCATAAAAAATTGTACAAAAATTTTTTTGGCAATAGATCGGGATAATGTTATTGGTTTTATATGTGGTTGTTTAGTTAAATACGACGAATATGATTATTGTTACTATGCTTGTCCCAAGACTGGGAATATTGAGGAATTAATAGTTAATAAACACTATCAAACTCATGGCGTGGGTAAAATACTCTTAACAACTATGGAAGATTATTTTAAATCTATTGGTTGTAAATATTGTCATATTGATGTTTTTGAGTCGAATGAAATTGGAAAGAATTTTTATTTTAAAAATAATTATACAACAAGAATGAGGAATCTATCTAAAAAATTGTAAATAAATTTGATGAGGAAAATATGAAAAAATTAACAACAATCAAACAAGTAAAAAACGAAATTTTAAAAAGAAATAAGTGGTACCTAGAAAAAATTGATAATTATGATTTTTGGAATAATCATATCAAATTTGTGGTTGATGAAGCATTAAAACTTGCAAGTGTTTATGGTGCTGATAAGGAAATAGTTGAACTTGGAGCATTATTGCACGATATTGCCCTTGT
>CALVZT010000012.1 GCA_944372595.1 uncultured Clostridia bacterium | reverse complement strand
AATTTCTTTTGTCTTTTTTTATCTTTTTATATATATGTCCTATAATAAATTTTTGATACATTTATTTATAAAAAAAATTTAGTAATATATTAAAAAAACACACAACGTGTGTTTTTTTGATTAATTGTAGGCTTTTGTTGAGCCACATTCATTATTTCTTGATGCAGATTTTTTTGCTTTTTTTTCATTATTTCTTTTCATAATACACCTCCTAATAATATTATTTTTGATATAATAAAAAATATAAATGGAAAATTTTAGTGAATATATAAGAAAAATAAAAAATTTAAAAAATCTTTGTAGTTTTTAATTTACAAAAATATGTATTTATTGTAAACTAATACAAATTAATAATATAAAGGATAAAAATTTATGGCAATGTCAAAAAGGTCAAAATTATTTATATCAATTATAGTTTCTTTTATTGTACTTGCAGCATCAGTAACTGTGTTACTTGTTTTTTTGTTAAAAGATAATAAAAAGGATAATCCTAATAATCCTAATCCACCAGTTATAACTGATGATAAATATACTGATGCCAATAAAGAGATTATGGAAAGTGCAATAAAGAATTTTTTGAATTTTGATGAAAATTTTTTAGCTAACCAGGAACCTTGGATTAGAGAAATTGTTGAAAAAACCTTAGATAATATTCCAAATTCTTTTGAAAAAGCCGGAGTAGACATAAAGATTTATAGCAAAGTGGTTGATTATATTAATTCATTAAAATCAAAACTTTCAACTATCGAATTCGATTTTTCTGAAATAATACTAGAAGATGGCACCATAGATCTTTCTCAAATAATGTTAGCTCTTGGCAAAATGGAAAATATTAATCAAATATATACACTATTTTCCGATTTTTACGCAAGTGGCATAACAAATGAAGATTTGGGAAGGGTATTATACTATTTTATTCAATCAGAAGCCGAATTGATTGATGATTATAGTATTTACATTATGATGTATATATCTGACCAATTGCCTTCTAGTGAGCTACAAACGTTATTTTCTGGTTTGTTTATTGATATAACAACAATATTGAATGATAATTTTAGTAAAATTCCTGTAGATGATTTTGCTGTTGCAATTGGTTCTATGTTAGATGGACTTGGTAAAGTTTTTGAGTTATATAAGACTTTAAATATTTACACTATTGTTGAATTCTTTGATAATTTAAAAAATGGTAACTTGTCAGCTGCCGAAATTGATACTTTAATGACAAGTTTTAAATCTCAAATTGAAGAGTTAATTGATCCTGAAACAGGCAAATTTATATCAATCCCTAAGGATGCATATAAAATCATTTTCTCAATAACTACAAAAATACCAGCACTAACTTCGTTATTAGAATTAGCAGGGGTACCAATTCCAGAAGATTTTGAAATAATGGATTATATAAATCCAATTGTAAATGCCATTCCTTATGTGGAAGATTTTGTAAACAGGACGGTTAATGGCATAGTTAATGTTTTAGGCAAAATCAATAACACGACAAAAATTTATCGTGTAAACGATAATGGTGAATATTTAGAGTCCGTTACTTTAGCACAGGCAATTATTGACAATATAGATGAAATTGTTGATGAAGAAACTGTTACAATTAATTCTGACACTTTAATTATATTCTCAAAAATTTTGAGTGGCTTATTTGAAAGCAATGCTTTGAGTGTTGATTTCTTAACTTCATTTAATAATACATTAAGACCTACATTGTTACAAATATTTGATTTAATTAAATTAACTAATCCTGATGATACTACTGACTATTCCCAAGCATTTGACATGTATTTAACTCAACTAAGAAAAGTTGTTACTATAATTAATACTGTTGCAACTTGTGATTTGGGTACTAGCGAAGATAAGATACTTGAAATATCACCTGAAATGATAATAATATATGATCAAATTGCTATGTTTATGGATGCTCTTGTTAAAAAAGATATTATAGATCTTCAAATTATATTATATATGTTCTCAGGTATAATATTTGCTCCTGTATTTATTATAACAGCACCATTTATAGTTGTATTTTATCCAGTCGTTTTAGGTGTTGCAGGGTTTATTGGATTAGTCGGATATGGTACTTATGCCTTGTTTATTATGGTGCCAATTCTTTTAATCGAAACATATTTCCCAAATGCATCTCTTCCAACTGATTTTGTAGATTTTTCAGAATTTATGGAAAAAATATTTAATAGTGAATGGGTAACATCTCCGTTTACACTTTATTTTGCATTTGTTGGATCATCAATTGAAGTAATAGCTGATTCAATTGGTGATTGGTTTAGACAATTGTCAGGTTGGGTACCAGTAAGTAGTGAAGAAGTAGTTCCAGCTCCATAATGATCGATATTTTAATGAAAACCACCATAGGTGGTTTTTTTGTGCAATATATACGAATAAAAATTATAACTATTTACAATTTTGTTTGTTTTTAGTATAATTATGGTAACAAAAAATATTTTGATATAAAGTTTTTTGTTAGGGGGGATTAGTATGAATAAAACAATGAAATTGTTGATTCCAATGCTAGTATTTACTTTTGTTATAATTTTGAGTGCTGGTACAATATTGTTCGTATCAAAATCAAAAAATCATAATTTTGACAATCAAAATATTGCGTTAGCAGAAACACAATTTGAGCCATATACGGCTGATGAAAAAAACAATATATTAAATTTGATTAATAACACTTTTGACTTGGATGGGCTAGGAGAATATAAAAAACAGTTCATTGACAGTTATTTACTAAATTTCGAAGAAGCTGAGATAGAAGTAAATTCTGTTGAGAAATTAATTAACACAATTGATAATATTTCTAAAATTGAGTTATCAATACCACATATTGATGTATTATCTATAAATTCTATTCTAAATATGTTGTCAGATGTTGCAACATTTAATAAAATTCCAGACAATTTACATTTACTATTTGAAACTGGTGCGACAAACAATCAATTAGCAGAAGTTATTGTAAAATCAACTATTGCACAAATTCAAATAGTCGCTGATAACACTGTTCCGTTATATCAAAAATTATTAAATAGTTATGATAATAGTGATAGCGCTAAAATTAAATCAGCTATATATTCAACATTGATAGACATTTTACCAAGTGTTGAAGAGTTGATTAATGAAAAAGCACAAACGATTGAAGAAAAATTAATTCCAGTTATTACAAATGCACTAAATATTTCACAAGCGTTGATATATTTTTATGAAGAAACCCCTATAAATAACGCTTTTGATGTAATAAACGCAATTAATGAAGGCAATAATGTTGATGCCCTTGATGAAATAGTATCTAAGGCTTCTGATTTGGCAGATAAAATTGAAAGTTACTCAACAAATGGAGTTTATGTAAGTATAGATAATGAAATAATGAAAACAATATATTCATTATCTTCAAAAATTAGTTTGGGTATTAATTTTATGGGAAAAGTTGGAAACTATGATTTGTCTTCAATTAAAAATATGATAAATAATATTCCTAACTTAATTTATAACTCAGTTACATTAATAAATGATACTATTAATAGCGCTGTACAATTACTTAGAAGTTTTGAAAATGAGATAAAATTTGTAAATAATAATGGAGAAATGCAAACAATAAAAATAGGTGAGGCATTAAACATAGTTGCTCAGGAATCCTTAAATGGTTGTGTCAACTATGAAAATCTCGGTATTATTTTATCTAATGTCATTTCTAATCTTCCATACAAGTCAATAAATAATATTGCTAATTCTTTAATTAAAGCGATAAGTAACGTTAACGATATCTCATGCATTGATGCATATAAACAAGTAATTTCAAACATAAGTCGATATGTAGGCATGATGGAAGGAATATCAAAATTTAAAAATATTCCTTTAAATTATAAAAACAATGAAGAAACAGCAAAAAATGTCGATAAATATTTAACTTTTTCGTTTAGTTATGTTAATATAGATGGTAGTAATACTGTAGAAAATATATGTTTTGCCGATTACATTTATTTATTAGAAAATTCTATTGAGAACATAACAAATTACAATTTATTGAGTTTGGTTGCCTAATTTCGTTATGCTCTCATTTTAAGGAGCGTAATGATAGTACTTAGTTGTCATAATTTAGTAAAAGATTTCTTAGTAGCAGGTAAACAAACAAGAGTAATTAATGGTGTCTCTTGTCAATTTGAGCAGGGCGAATTTGTATCAGTAATGGGCCCTAGCGGAAGTGGCAAGAGCACTTTTTTGTATTTGCTTAGCGGAATTGAAAAAAAGACAAGTGGTAGTGTTCAAATTTTAGGAAAAGAAATTGATCAATACAATGAAAAAGAAATTAGCAAATTAAGATCAAGCGATATTAGTTTTATTTTTCAAGCATATAATTTAATTCCCAATTTTACTGTTTATGAAAATGTTATTACTCCTTTACTTATAGGCAAGAAGAAAGTAAATGAACAAGATGTTGATAATGTTTTGGCTAGTGTTGGCCTTAAAAAATATAAGAATAGTCCGGTTACAATGTTGTCTGGTGGTGAACAACAGCGTGTGGCAATTGCAAGAGCCTTAATTACAAAACCTAAAATTTTATTTGCTGACGAAGCAACGGGGAACCTTGATAGTAAAACAGTTGTTGCGGTTATGAAATTATTACAAAAAATAAATGAACTTACTAATATTACTATTATTCACGTTACACACTCAGAAAAATGTGCGCTTTATGGACACAGAATATTAAATATGTTAGATGGAAAAATTATCAGTGATAGAAAAGTAACGAATAGGTTATAAAATGGGTATAATAACTAAATTCACAAAAGCAAATATTAAATCAGCCAAAACAAATAGTTTTGTTTTGATTTTTTCTGTTGCAATTTGCTCGATAATATTTGTTTTGTCATTAGTTATCCCTTATTATATGAGAACCCACACTATAAAATTAGCAAAGGGTGTTTATGGTAGTGCAGATTTTTATCTTATGCCAAACTCCAATTCTCAAAGATTTGCATCTACAAAAATAATTCCTGACTCACTTAGAGATGAATGTGAATATATATATGGATTTTTTATTTTTTATAATCAGTTTACTATAAATAATGTGTCTGAAAGTTACACAGTTGTTGGAGTGGATTATGATGAATTAAATAATTTTAATCCCCTCAACTTGACTAGCGAAGTTAATTCACTAGGCGAAGGTGAAATAATTATTTCACAAACAATGGCTCAAAAATGGGGTGCTAGTCTTGGAGATTTGTATGTTGTTGAAGCAACCGGTGGTTATAAATATCCAGTAAGGGTAGTCGGTATTGGTAAGGACGATTCAAGCATATTTGCACTCAATAGTCCTATTGTTGTATCAAAAAGTTTTATGAAAAAGTTGTCTGGTGGAGTCTTTAATGATAGTATGTTTAACTTACTTATCGTAAAACTCAAAGATTCAACAGAAGTAACAGAAATTTCAAGGAAATTTACTGACCTTTACTCCAATTTTGCAGTATCGTATGTGGGGGATTTAAGCAGCGTTAACGTTATTATTTCAACGCTTACTACACCATTTCTTATCATTGCAGCAATAGTAATTTTATTCTGTATTTTCATCATAATTTTGTGTTGTAATCTAATTTTTACTGATAGATTAAAGCAGTTTGCTACCTTAAAATGTATGGGAGCGACAAATAAACAATTAATAACTAGTTTGCTTATTGAAAGTTGCATTTATGGTTTTATTGGTGGGGTTTTCGCGATAATTTTCTGTGTTGTGTTAGTTTCAATACTCCATAATGTTGGTTTTGATTATATTATTGCTGTGCCATTTATGTATTATTTTTATATGATGCTATTCGCAATTGGGTTTAGCGTTATATTCTCATTATTTCCTGCAATTGCAAATAGTAGAAAAAGTATAAGACAAACAATGATAATTTCTACCAAAAGTAAATATCGCAATATTGTTTATATTACACTTGGATTATTGTCGTTGTTATGTGCGGCGATATGTAATATCATATACATTTATGAACCATATACTGTTGCAACATTAATAATGATGTTTGCCTACATTATTGGAATTGTATTAATTGCTCCTTATGTTGTTTGGCTCATTGTCAAGACGTTTGTGTTTATTTTTGGTAAATTAACTGGTTTTGCCGGAGTATATACAAAAAGTAATTTGTTATCATCACCAATGCAAATGGTAGTAAAACTAATGTGTTTTGGTTTTATAATATTTTTTGTGCTAAATTCACTCCCTTATATTATGGATAAAGGTATGAACGAATATACTCAATCGTTAAGTAGTG
Source organism: uncultured Clostridia bacterium (assembly GCA_944372595.1). Classification (GTDB taxonomy): domain Bacteria; phylum Bacillota; class Clostridia; order Christensenellales; family UBA1242; genus CALVZT01. The sequence goes on along the minus strand of CALVZT010000012.1, from coordinate 7,987 downwards.
ATTTAGAAATTAGTGAAATAAGAAAAGATATTGATATTGTAGTAAATGAAATTAATAATTTGGATAATGTTAATTATATTATGGTAGGGGATCACTATTTATCCAAATATGACTATTTAAATGATGCCCCAATACAAGATTTATTTGCTTATCGTGGAGAAGATATAAAGAAAGCGTTTTCATCAAAAATTAATGATTCGGAAGCATTATCAAAAATTATTCGAAGTGATAAAGGATATATTGTTTTATCTCCAGGTATAGCACATGTTTACGGTTATGAAATAGGGGATTTAGTTTCTTTAAAAATTGAAAATGAATACATAATTTTTGAAGTTGCTGGCGTTGTAGATACAATGGAAAATTTCTCAAAACTAGCAATTGTTAATGTAGAATATTTAAACAATTATTTTGGTAGTGAAATTAGTAAAAAAATATTTGTTGCCATTGATAATTATTCTGAAAATAGAGATGTTTTATATAATCAAATATTAGCTTTACCTAGTTTAACAGGTGCACAAGTTACTGACACTTCATCTATGATTTATATTAGTGTTGAAACTGTAAAAGAGGTATTATTCTTAATTTATTTCTATGCATATTTGGTTATGGTATTAAGTTTTATAACCATTGCAATAGGATTACTTTTATGCTTAAAACAATATATACAACAACATAAAATAATGGCACTACTTGGTATGAATAATAAAATTTTCTTAAAAACATTTTATTTTATGTTATCATTTGTTATTACCATTTCAGTTTTATTAGCTTATATTGGTTGTCAGATAATTTTTGCTTATTTAATTGATATTGTGTTATATTTTGGTCAATACTTCAAAGTAACTTTAAGTGCACCAACGACTTATTTAGCATGTATTATAGCGGGAGTTTGTACATTGATATTAGGTCTTATAATAGCCAAATCTCAAACAAAAGCATTTCAACCAAAAGCAATAATTGAAGAAGGATAAAGATGTTAATATAACATCTTTTTTTATGCAAAAAATTTTACAAAATATATCAAAATTAGCAATAGGTAAAATTAAATAATTTGAAGTATTTGGCATACAATATTTTTATAAAGGAATAAAGTATGTGGAAATATAATATTGTTGTACCCAAAGAATATGGAATAATAGTATATAGATTAAAGTCAATTTTAAAAAACAATCTTTCAAAATATAGACATGCCCAAGCAATATTAGAAGAAAGCGATAAATATAAATATTGTTTAATAGTTGAAGAAGATGTTGAAAATCATGTTAAAGCAGAGGTATTATCATATCTTGTAGATAATATTATATATTTTTATAAGAAAGATTATATATTAAAAAATTTAAAATTTGATTATAACAATATAAAAAATTTCACTTATTTTTTAAAAGCGTTAATTTGTTTTGATTATCAATTGGATAAAGAAATAATATTAGATAAAATTATACACAGTTCCACAGTTTATATTGATTCATTGTTTAATTTTGGAATAAAAAAGCTTAAAGATAAATGGTACGAATTGGTTTTACTTGCAAATGAAAATTATTTTTATATAAACAATGACGAAACATTTGTCCAATTAATAAAATTTTTGATGAGTAATATTGATTATAGAGTCAATACGGTAAATGTTTATTATAAAGATAATAGATATCAGTTTTTTGATCAAAATAACAATTATATTGATGATTATTTATTAGATTATCCAAGTAATGATGATAATTTTTTAATAAATTCTTTAATTTCTCTTAGTCCTAAAAAGATTAAAATTCATTGTGAACTAAATAATAATGATTATTATTTATATGAACTTTTTAATGAGAGAATTGAAAAATGTTAAAATAATCATATAAATTATTGACTTTTAAATAAAATATGTTATAATAGTGACATAATTTAATATAGGTGTGTAAAAGACAAGTAGGTATAGTAAACTTATTACAGAGAGTAGGGGAAGGTGTAAGCCCTATATAAGTCCTAATATCGAAACCACTTTTATTTCTAGCGTAGACTTGCGTTTCAAGTCAAATTGAGTGGTTTGATTTTTCAAACAATTAAGGTGGAACCGCGGAAAAACTTTTCGTCCTTTGTGTAACAAGGGATTTTTTTTATTATAAGGAGATTTTGTTATGGAAAAAGAAAAATTACAAATGTATCGCCATAGTCTTAGTCATATATTAGCTAAGGCAGTTTGTGGTTTGTATAAGGATGTAAAAGTCGCAATTGGCCCTGCTATTGATAATGGTTTTTATTATGATTTTGATATACCAGAATCAATAAGGATTGACGATTTTGCAAAAATTGAACAAAGAATGCGTGAAATTATAAACAAAGATGAGGCTTTTGAAAAAATCGTATTAACCAAATCAGAAGCAGAAAAAAAATTCAAAAATGAACCTTACAAACTAGACTTAATAGAACATTTACCTAGTAATGAACAAATTACATTATATACATTAGGTGATGATTTCTATGATTTGTGTCGCGGACCACATGTTAGTCATTCAAAAGAATTAAAGAGTATGGCATTTAAAATTAATAAGGTTAGTGGTGCATATTGGAGAGGCGACGAAAAAAATAAAATGTTGCAAAGAGTTTATGTTTATGCATTCGCCAGCAAAGAAGAATTAAACGATTATATTAAACAGCAAGAAGAGGCAATGCGACGTGATCATAATAAATTGGGACGTGAATTAGGAATTTTTACAACTGTTGATTACATTGGCCAAGGATTGCCGATTTTATTACCTAATGGTGCAAGAATTATACAATTACTACAACGTTTTGTTGAAGATGAAGAACAAAAGCGTGGATGGTTATTAACCAAAACACCTTTTATGGCAAAAAGTGATTTATACAAAATATCTGGGCATTGGGACCATTATAAAGACGGAATGTTTGTTCTTGGGGATGAGAAAAAAGATAAAGAAGTATTTGCCTTACGTCCAATGACTTGTCCTTTCCAATATCAAGCATATTTAAATAAGGCTCGTTCTTACAAGGATTTACCGTTAAGATATAACGAAACATCAACTTTGTTTCGAAATGAAGATAGCGGAGAAATGCATGGGCTTATAAGGGTTAGACAATTCACAATATCAGAAGGTCACCTAATGTGTACACCAGAACAACTTGAAGATGAATTTAAAAATTGTCTTGAACTTGCAACTTTTATGTTAAAAACTCTTGGACTATATGAAGATGCATCATTTAGATTTTCTCAATGGGACCCTAATAACAAAAGCAAATATATCGGCACAAAAGAACAATGGGACGAAGCTCAAGATAGTATGAAAAAAATTCTTGACCATTTAAATATTAAATATGAAATCGGAATTGGTGAAGCAGCATTCTATGGACCTAAATTGGATATTCAAATTAAAAACGTATGGGGCAAGGAAGATACCTTAATTACTATTCAAATTGACCAAATGTTAGCTGAAAAATTTGGTATGGAATATGTTGATAAAAATGGCGAAAAGAAACATCCATATATTATTCATCGTACATCAATTGGCTGTTATGAAAGAACATTAGCATATTTGATAGAAAAATACGCAGGAGCTTTTCCATTATGGCTTGCACCGACTCAAATCAAAGTAATGAATATATCCGAAGCATCATTGAATTATGCTTGCAAAATTGCACAAAAATTCAAAGAAAAAGGTTTTAGAGTAGAACTTGACGATCGCAATGAAAAAATTGGTAAGAAAATTAGAGAAGCACAATTACAAAAGATACCTTATATGATCGTACTTGGAGAAAAAGAAAAGAATGATAAAACTATTGGAGTGCGTTCAAGAAGCAAAGGTGACATCGGAACATTTAAATTAAATGATTTTATAAAATTAATTAAAAAAGAAAATGATGAAAAAATTATAAATAATTAACAAAATAATTAACAAAAATTGTTGACATTATACCATATCTATGATAATATAGTCACGTCAAGTAGAAGTATCCACTTCTCACCATTAGGATTCTGAAATGGTTGTTATACAAAAATATATAATATTATATTATTTTTTGTGTTTTAGTGGATGCTTTGCATCCACTTTTTTGTGGTACTTGCAAAAGGAGGATATCATTATTAAAGAACAATTAATAAATGAACAAATTAATTTACCTAGCGTTAGACTTGTTAGCGATAATAATGAACAATTAGGCATAATGAGTTCCGAAGCAGCACTTGAAATTGCTGATGAAAGAGATTTAGATTTGGTGTTAATTTCACCTAGCGCCAATCCACCAGTATGCAGATTGATGAATTATGGTAAATACAAATTTGAACAAGCAAAACGTTTAAAAGAACAAAAAAGAGCACAAAAAGTTGCAGAAGTCAAAGAAATACAGCTTTCAATGACCATTGAAAAGCACGATATCGATGTTAGAATTAAGCAAGCAAGAAAATTTTTTGCTAGCGAAAACAAAGTTAGAGTTACTATAAAAATGCGTGGCCGTCAACAAGCACGTCCAGAAGCAGGTATAGAAATAATGAAGAATTTTTATGAGCAGTTGTCAGATTGTTGCATTATGGATACACAACCTGAAATACTCGGTAAAAATATAATAATGGTTTTATCACCAAAAAAGTAAAAGGAGAATATAGCAATGCCAAAACAAAAAACTAACAGTTCTGCCAAAAAAAGATTTGAAGTTAAAAAATCTGGTGTGATTAAACGCAATCAACAAGGCAAAAGACACATACTTACAAAAAAATCATCAAAAAGAAAACGTGATTTAAGAAAAGGCGCTTACGTATCAAGTGCTGAACAAAAAACAATTAAAACTTTGGTTAAAGGATAATAGAGGAGGTAAAAATTTATGAGAATTAAACGTAGTGTAAATGCATTAAAAAAACGCAGAGCAGTCCTCAAATCAACCAAGGGTTATAGAGGTACTAAATCAAAAAATTATAGAGTAGCTAAAGAAGCATATATGAAAAGCGGGCAATATGCTTATGTTGGAAGAAAACTTAAAAAGAGAGATTTCCGTAAACTATGGATTGCTCGTATAAATGCAGCTTGTCGCTTAAATGATATTTCTTATAGTCAATTCATGCATGGTTTGAAAGTTGCAAACATTGACCTTAATAGAAAAGTTTTATCCGAAATGGCTATAAGTGATGCAAGTGCTTTTACTTCACTTGTTGAAAAGGCAAAAAGTGCTATAAAATAATTTAAAGGCAAGTAAAATTTAGTTACTTGCCTGTTTTTTTTGATTGGAGGATGTATGTTTATAACGTCTGCACAAAATGAATTAATAAAAAAAGTTTCTTCTTATAAAGATGGAAAAGGTGAATTCGTCATTCTTGATACTGATAAATTAATATTAGATAGTTTTAATAATGGGGCAGAGTTTGTATATTTGTTTTCTACTGAAAAAAATATTAACAAGTTTGTTAATATTAATTGTGAAAAAATATTGACTACTGACACTATTATAAAAAAAATATCTACATCTACATCATCACAAGGAAGTGTAGGTGTAGTTAAGTTTGATACAAAAAAACTCACTTTGCCTCAAAATAGTTTTTTAATACTCGATAATATACAAGACCCAGGTAATATTGGTACAATTTTGAGGACTGCATTAGGGGCGGATTATAAGGATATATATTGTATAAATTGTGCCAATGTCCGTTCAAGTAAAGTGATAAGAAGTAGTATGGGAAGTATTTTTTCTTTAAATATTTACCAAACTAATTTATATGAATTTATTGATTTTTCTAAAAAAATTAATTCACCTATAATTGCTGCTGACATGAACGGAGATTGTGTATTTGATTGCCAAGTTAAGGGAAAATGTGGTATTATATTAGGGAATGAGGGTAATGGGATTTGCAATGAACTAAGGCAAATTGCAACAAAATTTATTTCAATTCCTATGAATAATAATCTTGAATCATTAAATGTTGCAGTAAGTGGTGCGATTATTATGTATTCATTAAAATATTTAAATAAGGAGTAATGATATGTCAGGACATAGTAAATGGGCAACAATCAAAAGGGCAAAAGGAAAGAATGATGCTGAACGTGGTAAAATTTTTACAAAAATTGGTAGAGAAATTGCTGTTGCAGTTAAATCAGGTGGTCCCGATCCTAATAGCAACTCCAAATTAAGAGATGTTATTGCAAAAGCAAAACAAAATAATATGCCTAACGACAATATTACTAGGTCAATCAAAAAGGCAAGTGGTGAATTGTCTTCTGTTAATTATGAAGAAATTTTTTATGAAGGATATGGAATTGGCGGTAGTGCTATTATCGTTAAATGCTTAACAGATAATAGAAATCGTACCGTTGGTGACGTTAGGCATGCATTTGATAAATCTGGCGGTAGTCTTGGATCAAATGGTTGCGTATCGTATTTGTTTGAAAACAAGGGAACAATCAATGTTGAAAAAAACAAAGATATGGACGAAGACGAATTTATAATGTTTTGTCTTGATGCAAATGCGGATGATGTTATTGATGAAGAGGACTGCTATACCGTTATTACATCACCTAACAACTTTTCAACCGTTAAACAAGCATTAGAAAAATCAAATTATAATGTTATCGGTAGTCAAGTTGAGTTAATACCACAAAGTTGTATTGATTTAACACCTGAACAACAAGAAAGCTTTTTAAAACTTATTGACAAATTAGAAGATTTGGACGATGTACAGGAAGTATACCATAATGTAAATATAGTTGACTATGAGTAATTAAATCTTGCAATATAAAAGGAGACGGTTATGTCAAAAAGAACAAAATTTTTAGTCTCTATTATTGTTTCGTTTGCCGTGTTAATTATTTCAACTTCAAACGATTTAATTTTACTTTTATCATTAAAAAAACTTTATCAATCTGATAAAGTTTTTTTTGATTTAATTAAATTTTTAGTCTTGAAGTAAGATATTAGAGTCAGAATTATGATTTAAAAATGAGTAATTATTGATTTCATAAAAATGGCTAGTTACAAATATTTTAGATTTATCTTTTTCTTGTTTTATAAATTTGTTATATGCCTCTGGGTTTTTAGATACATCGCCCCAATTTATTAAACACTCATCAAAAGGTCTTTGCCCAGTTTTAAATTCATATAATCTATTTATTATTGATACAATATCATCCTTATAATTATCAATTTCTTCAAGGGGAATATTGTCTATGATATTTATTTTGTTAGAAAAATTAATATCAAATAATAGTTCCCACACATCAATTATGTTAGTTACATATTGAGTTTCTAATGTTTTTTCTAATTCAAATATTTCATCCGAACTTAATTTGGAAATATCAATATTTTTATCAAATTTTTTGATATATGATTTTGCTTTTTTTAGATAATATTCCGAAACTTCTTTATTAATTCTATCAATATCAATAGATTCAAGTGGGTGAGCATAATATGTTGTCTCGTTTTCACACGAATTTCTATTATATTCCGTAACGGATTCACCAATTAAATATTCTGGTATATCTTTTGGAACTCTTCCATACATATCATAATTGTACAACACATTTTGAATTGATTCTGTATCATATAATTTAAAATTTATTCCTCTCATCTTATTCCCCTTTTAATATGATTAATCTGTTGTTAATTCATTATATCTCGAAATATTAAAATTATAATCAACACCAAAGTCTAATGGATTTGGTTCAAAATAAGTATCAATTGTACTTACACAATTACTAATTTGTTCTTCTAATGGTTTTGGCGAAATTTCTGTATCGTATAATATATTTGAATACTCGCCATTAGACAAATCATATGTTGGAACAATTCGATCAGAAATTTGTTTTATCAAAATAGGAAGTTGTTCAATAATAACTGGTATGTGAAATTCTTCTTGTTCAACATGATAATAATGTTCTTGTATTGGCTTTATATATTTATCACAATTTATCATTAAATCATTTGCTAAAAAATAATTATCTTGTATTAGGGTTTGTAAAAAATTACATTCTTCTTTATTCAAAGATATACATTCGCCGTCTAATAT
>CALVZT010000011.1 GCA_944372595.1 uncultured Clostridia bacterium | reverse complement strand
GCCACAAAATGTAGAAGGAATAAAAGCAAAAGGATCACTGTCTCTTAGTGCTACTAAAATTCTGTTCCATAATACAAGAGCAAGCAAAACTCCTGCAATGGCTTTCAAAAAAATGTTTTTTGCTTTTTCGGTTTTTAGCAGTTTTACAAAAATTATTATTATTGAAATGTAAAAGATTATAAAAAATAATTCATATAACAAATGTTGCCAACCAAATATTTTTGGATTCATTATTTTAGCCCCTTTTGTTAATTATTTTTAATATACAATTAAATGTTTCCTTATTTGAAGCACCAATAACATAATCATCGATTTTTTGTGCAATGCCACCCGCTTCGCTAAGCAGCAACATTCCCGGAACATAGTCCCAAGGAGTTTTTGTTATCATAATCAATCCTCCTGCTATCCCTGAGGAAATATATGCAAAGTCAATACAGCCCGCACCTAACAAACGAACTCGCGAAAAATATTTTGTTGCTTTTGCAATATATGGTATATAAACACCTTCTTTATACCCGTCAAGAATAACAATGGATTGTTTAGCAGGCTTATCTAATACATTAATTTTTGTTCCATTCATATATGCCCCACAATCTTTAATGGCATAATAAAAAGTTTTCGTAGGAATTATATATATTACTGCAACTTTTGTAATGTTATTTTCTACAAATCCAATTTCAACCCCGTACATTGGTAAATTATTAGCAAAATTTACCGTACCATCGATAGGATCAATTGTAAAATATGTGTTTTGTACTTTGTTTTTTGGATTAAATTCTTCACTTAATATTGGAACATTAGGATAGTATTTGTTCAACATTGCAATAATATATTTTTCGCATGTAATATCCATAGAGGTCACTATATCATTTATGCCTTTATTATTGATTATAAGTTTTTGTTTGTAGCCTAATTTGATAGCATTATGAATTATTTTTTTTAGATTTTTTATCATTTTATAATATTTACTATTTTTAATCATTTTTTATCTCCAAAGTTATTTTAGGCGAATAAAAAAAATAAAGCAAATGATTTGCTTTGTTTTTTAATCATTATCTGTTGGATCTAATTCTCCCAATACGGTTATTGGGGAATAAGGGTCTTGCATTATGCAATTCAAATATGGCCTACCATCATCTGTTTTTGCGACAGTAGCGAGGAAGGCAACTGATTCGTCTTCGTTAAGCACTTTATATTCATCGAACTCGTCGTTTATGTTTACAACACATAACTCCAAATCATGTTGAAGTTCATCGGCTTTAGATTCTACGAAGTCGTTAAGATTATCCCAATTATCAAAAGAAACAACTCTCAATTTATTATTTGCCGTTGGCAAAACTAAACGGTATGCACAAAACTTTTCATTTGTTAATGTATTAATAACTTCTAGGGATAAACACACATATTGGCTTTTTGTAACACAACTATTCAAACAATATTTATTACTCATAATTTCTATATCCTTTCATAGGATATACTACAATATTAGATTTGTCAATATCCAAATTAACCATTTAATTTATTTTTTTTAATTTCGAATGCCATTGGTGAGCAACTTGGAACGCCGATAAATGGAGCATCTTTATATGGCTTCTTGTTCATTGCGGCAAGAATAAAGGATATTATATTGACACCACTAGTGATACATATTACACAATCATTATCATCATGAGAGTTTGCGACATCTTGGATAAAATTAAGTACTCGTTGTTGCAATTGTACCCAACTTTCAATATTTTTGTCAAATTCGTTTAATCTAATATCTTCAATTATTGGCAGGTTTAATTGTTTGTTTATTATATTTGCCGTTTTTTTATAGCGAATGTAAGAGCCACAATATATTTTTGATATTTTTATTTTCTTTGCCGCCTGTTTGATAATTTTTGCTGTTATTTTTGCGTCTATTACTCCTAACTTTTCAATTCCATCTTCTTGGGAAGGCGAACCATTGTGCCTTTTTCTTAATGCATGATGAACATAAATAAACAACATATACTTACTCCTTGTGCATTTTATATCATTATATTTGTATGGTGTCAAGTATTTAAAGTGTTGGTTGTTGTCTTTGTGCTTTAATTTTTTTGACATTTTTAATAAAACAATATAAACTGATAATTGATTAGTAATATGCAAATAATACAATTATTATATTTGCATTATCAAAAGGAGAAAAATATGGATAAAAAATTTGAACCATTATTTACCCCTTGGAAGATTGGAAATTGCGAGATAAAAAATAGAATAGTACTTTGTCCAATGGGGGGAACATCAATCTTTGGATGGATGGAGCGACATCACTTTGACAAAGATGCAGGTGACTTTTTTATGGACCTTGCAAAAAATAATGTTGGACTTATAATTCCTGGAATTGCACCGCTTAGAAATCTAATAGGTGGACAATGGTTATACAAAGCCAAGGGAGCTTTTAAAAAATTAAAAAAGTATATGCAAGAATTCCACAAAACAGGTGCAAAAATGTTTGTGCAATTAACTGCTGGTTTTGGACGTTCATTTTCTATACCAAATGCGTTAGTGCCTATGCTAAAAAATAAATTTCTTGGAACATTAATTAAACCAATATTTAATGTGTCTTATTTGTGTGCTTCTCCTAGCGAGTTGCCTTCTCGTTGGGCACAAGATGCAAAGTGTCGTGCGTTAACCAAAAAAGAAATTGAAGATATGATTAAAGCATTTGCAAAAACTGCTAAAATGTGTAAAGATGCGGGAGTTGATGGTGTCGAGGTACATGCTGTTCACGAAGGCTATTTGCTTGACCAATTTACATTAAAATACACTAATAAGCGAACAGATGAATATGGTGGAAGTTTTGAGAATAGATACCGTTTCCCAGTAGCAGTAGTTAAGGCAATTAAAGATTTGTGTGGTAAAGATTTCCCAGTTTCATTAAGATATTCGGTAGAGAGCAAAACAATAGATTTTTGTGAAGGCGCTTTGCCAGGCGAAAAATACAAAGAGATTGGTAGGGATATGCAAGAAAGCGAAAAGGCCGCAAAGTATTTACAAGATGCTGGATATGATATGCTTAATTCCGATAATGGTACTTATGATGCTTGGTATTGGGCTCACCCTCCTGGTTATATGCCAAATAACTGTAATTTAGAAGATGTTGCACACATAAGAAAGTTTGTTGATATTCCAGTAGTTTGTGCAGGTAAGATGGAGCCAGAAGTGGCAGCAAAAGCGATAAAAAACAAAGAAATTGACGCAATGGGAGTAGCTCGCCAATTCTTGACTGATAGTCATTGGGTAACAAAACTAATGCAAGATGAACTTGAAGATATTATGCCATGTATACATTGTCATAATGGTTGTTTCCCATTATCTCACTATAAAGGTGTTGCAAGTGCAACAGCGATGAATGATAGTAAGCACATGGCTCGTTGCGCCCTTAATCCTATGACTATGGACGGCGGCAAATATGACCTTAAAAAGCCAACAAAAATCAAAAACATAGCAGTAATAGGTGCCGGTATTGGTGGTATGGAAGTAGCAAGAGTTGCTACAAAACTTGGACATAAAGTTACTGTTTATGAAAAAACCGATAGAGTTGGTGGAGTATTTGTTGCAGCAGCAGCCCCTGAATTTAAAGAAGCAGACAAGAGATTAATTGAATGGTACAAAAATCAAATGAAAAAGCTCAGTATTGATATAAAATTTAATACTGAAATAACTGATTTAAGTCAAATAAATGCCGACGAAATAGTAATAGCGACTGGTTCCAAACCAAAAAGATTAAGAATTGAAGGTGCTGATCGTTGCATAGAAGCAACTGATTATCTATATGGCTCCAAAGTTGGAGATAAAGTAGTCATAATTGGTGGTGGACTATCTGGTTGCGAAATTGCCTATGACCTTTTCTTAAAGGGCAAAAAGGTAACAATTGTTGAAATGTTACAAGATTTGATGGTATCTAAAAGTTTATGTCTTGCAAATTCGTCATATCTTCGCGATTTCTTTAAACACAATAAAGTTCCAGTATATTTAGAAACGGCAGTAAGTAAAATTACTCCAAAGGGTGTAGTAGTTAAACAAAAAGACGGCACTGAAAAAGAAATAAAGGCAGACACTGTAATAAGTGCAATTGGTTACAATCCTTCTCCAATAGTAAAGAAGGGTAAAAATATTCACATAGTTGGCGATGCGTACAAAGTAGGTAATTTAAGAACAGTTATTTGGAGAGCATGGGATGTAATTAAAAAAATTAATAAATAAAAAATGGGCAAATACCCATTTTTTTATAAATCTTGCTTGCAACAAAAGATATCAAAATATTTGGCAAAATATTGAAAATGTGTCATAATGTTCTAAATTGGAAGTATAAGATGGCGTGTAATAAATCAAAAAAAAGCAAATTTAATTTTAATTTTATAAAACTTCGTATGCAATTATTGCTACTAGGTATCTTTTTGCTATTCTTATATGAAAAATGTTTTGTTGGACAAATCAGAGCCATATTTGAGATAATAAACATCAAAGGCGTAGAACAGATTTTTGTTGAATTATTTATGCCTTTAAGATTGCTATTTAATGCGTCAAAAATATTTACCATTGCATATTTGATAATTGAATTAGTTATAGTTATTGCAATTACAAAATGCATAATTTTTCTTATAAAAAAATTATTAGCAAAAATAGATTACAAAAAGACAAACAAGATTAATACATATCAAATTATTAATTCTTGTAGATTAGAAGATGCATATTTTTTACAACATAGGTTCTTATGTTGATTTTTTGGTAATGATATAACTTTATTAGGTAAATTAACTAAAATATTTGTGCTTATTAAGGGGTTATTTTTTTTGCTGAGCATAATAAAAAATCAAAAAGCAAAAAATAATATTACCAAGGAGAAATAATGTTAGCGGGACAAATTATTACAATGTTAGCAATTGCGATATCGCTAATTGTGACATATATCATATTAAAAACAAAAAATATTAAAGTGCCAGATATTGCCTACAAAATAATATCGGGTATTTTGGCTGTTGCTTTTTTCTTCCGCTTTATGTTAGGTGATGACGCATTAGAAAACATTTATCTTTTGGGCGACTCACCAATTAAAAGTCAGTTTTTGACAACTGTAAGCCTTATTCTCAACTGGTTTTTGTATTCTGTAATTTTACTCGTCATACTTTATCCATTTTTTAAAAATTCCAAATATGCAACAGTTATCAAATATTACGGCACAATTGTTACATTGTTAAGTGTTGGTTTTATATACTACGTTACAATTGGTATAGTAGGTGTCGAAGCTTATTCGTCATTTAATATGCGCACATTATTAATGGGCATTGAACTTGGAATTTTGTTAGCATATTGTTTTGGCATATTTATGGATAACGGAATGTTTAAAGTTAGCAAGTCTGATGCTTGGGGGTTTGTGTACATTATCGGTATGTTGCTTGCGACTATGCCTTCTTATATGCTAAAAGCATTATTTGGCTATGTTAATTATGGTATTGATCCAAAAGATTTTTCGTTACCTCACCGCTTAATTTTGTACGGAGCATTTATTATACCTTTTATTTTGTATTTGTTATTAAAGAAAAAAGACAAAGAAACGGTAAGAGGAATATTATTATACATTTCGCTTGGAACTTTGCTTACATTTAGCATTAATTACAAATTTGCTAGTTTTTTGGACGTTACGCACTGGCCATTCCATCTATGTAATACTGCGATGTACATTATTCCTATATGCTTAATTTTTAAATGGAAAAAGTTATTTTACTTTACATATTTTATAAATGTGCTGGGTGCATTTTTGGCTATGGCAATGCCAAATTACTCAGATGGAATTAATCTATTTAGTGATAGAATCTTAGAATTTTATGTTAACCACTATATTGCTTTCTTTATGCCAATATTAATGGTTGCACTTAAAGTATTTGATAGGCCTAAACTTAAAGAATTTAGATATTCTATGATTGGCTTTGGTATTTACTTTTTGTTAGTAATTATAATGAATGCTTGGTTTAGCAATTATGGCTCGGTTGATTATTTCTTCTTAAATAGTGATTTTATTGTTGACAAACTTGGTAAATGGGCAGAAAAATTAATGGAATATCAATGGGCGTTTAAGATTGGCAAATTGGAATTCGTTTTATATCCATTATATCAAATCCTATTCTTTATCGTATATGTGATTCTGGGAGCGGGAATGTGGTTCCTTTATGAAGGAGCATATAGTTTTGTCGATACGATATATGACATTATAGATAGAAAGAAAAAAATTAAACTTGACATGTTGGCATTAGAAGTTGCGCTTGATGGAAGACATAAGGAGGAACCGATGGATTTAAAAAATAAAGATAAATTAGTGTTAGTTGATTTTACAAAAAGGTATGGCAATAGCAAAACATACTCAGTAAAGGATGCCAATCTTGAAGTTAACAGTGGCGAAATTTTTGGCTTTTTGGGACACAACGGAGCAGGTAAAAGTACAATTATTAAAAGTATTGTTGGAATTCAACCTATTACAAGTGGTAAAATTTTAGTTTGTGGCTATGACGTGGACAAACAACCAGTAATGGCAAAAAAACAAATTGGTTATGTTCCTGATCATTATGCATTATACGAAAAATTAACAGGCAGAGAGTATATTAATTACATTGCCGACCTATATGACGTTTCTAATGAAGATAGGAAGAAAGCAATAGAAAAGTATGTTAAGTTGTTTGAATTAACTGATTCTTTTGATAACCAGATAAAAACTTATAGTCATGGAATGAAGCAAAAAATCGCAATAATGTCAGCACTTGTTCATAATCCGAAGTTATGGATACTTGATGAACCGTTGACCGGTCTTGATCCAGTAAGTATATATCAAGTTAAAGAATGTATGCGTCAACATGCAAAAGCGGGAAATATCGTATTTTTTAGCAGCCATCTAATTGACATTGTCGAAAGTTTATGTGACAAAATTGCCATCATTAAAAAAGGAAAAATTTTATCTTATGAATCTGTTGAAGATATAGAAAAAAATCAAACACTTGAAGAATATTATCTAAAAATCTCAAAAACTCCGGTTGAGCCAGCACTTGTTGATAAAAAAACAGAAAAAGAAGAACAAAAAACTAAAAAAGAATCATTTTTTTCAAAATTCAGAAAAAAACAAAAACCTAATGAAAAAACAAATCAGGAAAAAGTAGCGACCCAAGAAATTGATTTGATAAATGTGTCAAATAAAGAGAAAAAAACAACAAAAAGAAAATAAAGGATAAACAATGAAAAACTTTAAAGCATTAGTGCTAATGCAATTAAAAGATAAGATAGACACCAGTTGTTTAAAAAGTGTTAAAGCAACCATTTTTAAGGTTGTTTTGTGGTTAGTTAAATTTGTAGCAGTGACTGCTATAATATATTTTGCATTTAGTTTATTAAGTTTTTTAAGACTAGTTGCTTTAATAGATGGAATACCTCAAAACTTTTTTAGCGTTGTGTTTACTATAATGTATATTTTATCTATAATTTTTTGTACCGTTGGACTTATGAAAAATTTGTATCAAACTCGTGACAATGCTTTGTTATTAACATTTCCTTGCAATAGGACTATGGTGTTTACTTCGAAGTTGGTTGTATATTTTATATATGAATTATTAAGAAATTTAACGTACCTTATGCCAATATTTATTGCATACGGATTAATTAACGGATTGCCTTTCTATTTCTATATATGGCTTGTATTTGCCTATTTAATTGTAACGGCAATACCAGTTGTTGTTGGTGGGCTTTTATCAATACCATTAATGTACATTGTTAATTTTGTTAAAAAGTACAAATGGTTAGAAATAAGCATTTTATCAATTTTTGGTGTTGGTGTTGTAACTTGCCTAATATTATTGATTGGTGCCATTCCACCTAACATTAATATTGTGGGAACTTGGGGAACAACATATTGGGAGATACAAAATTTCTTAACAAAATTTAATTCTATCTTTGTTCCATTTAGTTATCTTGCAATTATGGTGGTTGGACAAAGATATGGAGTAACTAACGAATTATTTACAGCAAAACAATGGTTTGCATTATTAGGCGCAATAGCTACAATATTATTAGTTATAGGACTAATATACCTTCTTGTTCGTCCATTGTACTTCAAAATGGCAAGTGCTTCTTTTGAATACAAAAAATCTCATGTTAAGCACATACCTAATATCAAACGCCATAACTCTTTTGTTAGTATTGTTAAAAAAGAATTAATTACCGATGTTCGCTCTTCCGAAAAGTTATACGGAATAATATTTGTTCTTATAGGAATGCCTCTTGCAATATATTTACTCAATCAAATATACTCAGCAATGGACACACGACTTTCTGGTGCTAATATGGTTATAGCATTTAACATAATGCTAATATCACTTATGGCATTGTCGTCAAGTGTTGCTTATTCACATATTTATAGCGAAGAGGGTGCATCTAGTTATTTGCAAAAGACAAATCCCAAACCATATATATTTGGACTATTTGCAAAACTTGTGATTCCTATGGTTACGACTACCATTGCAATATTGGCTTCAACTATAATATTTGTTTGTTTTGTAGGATATAACGCATGGCAAGCAACATTAATATTTGTGTTAATTGAATTGGTGTATGTGGGACATTTGTTATGGTCGGCAGAATTAGATATAATGAACCCTCAGACGCAACAATATAAAACAACTGGTACTCACGTCAACAATCCAAACGAGATACGTTCAACCTTATATGCTTTGTTAATGTCGGCGCTAATAGCATTTTTGACCTATTTCTTTATATCTGAAAGTTTGCAAACTGTTTGGTACAAAGTGCTAATTGTAGCAGTGGCATTCTTTGCTATGCGTTTGTGGTTGTATATTAATAAAATCAAAGTGTATTATAAGGAGAAATAGCAATGAAAAAATCTACCATTATTATGATTGCTGTTGTTTATATTGCTTCTATTGTGTTTATTTCTCTATTTGGAATGCGAGCAATCATTTTTGAAGAAGTTATTCCAGTAACCAAAGTTGAATGTATCAATGTCAGTGACGATAGGGTAACTGTCACCGAATCAAACGGGTCAAAAGTTCTGAATATTCCTTTTACCGAACCTGGAACATTAGATGAGAATGGCAGT
This sequence comes from uncultured Clostridia bacterium, assembly GCA_944372595.1. Taxonomy (GTDB): domain Bacteria; phylum Bacillota; class Clostridia; order Christensenellales; family UBA1242; genus CALVZT01. The sequence goes on along the minus strand of CALVZT010000011.1, from coordinate 5,182 downwards.
CCACAAGGAACTTTTGTATATATCAATGTAAGGGTATATCCAGATGACGCAACAAATCAAAATATAATTTTTGTTTATAATGAAGATAGTGCGGTTGGTGTAGATTTTATTAAAGGCACGGAAGGGAATGAACTTAGAGTATTACTTTTTGAAAATCCAATAAGTTTTCCATTAACAATTAAAGCAGCAGACGGCTCTAATGTTAGTGAGCTTATTTGGATAAGTGTAAGATAATTATAGATAAAAAATTTGTCGAAATATAGAATATGTAGTATAATTTACTTAAATTACTAAAAAAATAAAAAAAGGAGAGATATATGAATAAATTAACAAAGATTATAGTTGCTGTTTTGATATGTTTGTTTCCTTTTGTTTTATTCGTGGGATGTGGCGAAGCAAAAATTTCGTCAATGTCATTAAAAGTAGGAACACTAGAAACAACTTTGGCAAAAGGCGACACATTGGACACATCTAATACAATATTAAATGTTAAGTATTCAGATGGTAAAACAATAGAAGTTGGTGCGGACAAGTTATATTTTAGTGAAATTGACACATCTACTGTTGGTAACAAAACACTAACAATTACCTATGAATACGAGAAAGGTAAATCTAAATCGTTAAATGTTACTATAAGGATAGTGGCAACTGAGGCTGACGTTGCTTCCATTTCGTCACTTACTAGCCAAATCTTAACAGAGTATAATGCCAACAAAGCAGTGCAAGATACAGCCAATAAGCAGATAGAATTTATGGATAATAACCAACCATTATATGTAGGGGACGACAACCCATTCCATTTTAGGTTGCTTGCAGGTGGTTACGATGGTACTGGTGCTTTTGTTGCTAACATTACCGAGGTTCGTACTAACATGACAATTTCATTATTAGGCGACGACCCAAGAACAACAGAAGTTGAGCCAGATAATACAGTTACTCCATTATCTGGTACTTCACTTACATATTTTGTTGCAATTGATTCAGAGAAATCCACTCTTGATTTTACCGAACAAGCAGTAGATAATAAATTTCGCGTTACAGTCGAGGCGGCAAACAAAGACGTAACTGCACAAGAAAATGCTGTTAAATTCACTGCTGATCTTGAAGTTATTGACGCATATAATGTATATACAGCAGAAGATTTGATTGTTTATGACAACTCTAATGATGGTTATTATGATGCTCAAAGGGCAGCACTTGGATTAACTTATGAGGATATCCAAGCAATTAATGGCATAGTCCTTCAAGCAGATATCACTATCGAAAAAGATGATGTTCGTCAAGATATCTTCTGGACAAAAGATACAACTAATTATAATACAGCAAAAACTTATACTAACCAAACCCTCGAAGGTACTCCAATTGACATTTCAGGCACAGGACTATATTATAGAGAAATTGCCAAAGGAGATACCTTTAACTTTATCGGTAATTACTTTACAATTGATTTAAGCAAGTTTCCATTAATGGTTGTTGAAGGCAGAGGAACCGATGAGAAAAAAGCGGTATGGTCAAAACAAAATGAGAAGGGCGAATATGTCGAGGCTAAATATATGACTTCTCACCTTAGTGTGTTCTATACAAAGACTTCAACTACGGCAACCGCAAATACACACGTAAATTGGAAAAATATTAATTTTGTTGGTAATAGTACTCTTAATAATGACCCAAGATATTCGGGCGGTATATTGTTAATGAAAAATAGAGAAGTTAACTTTGAAGCATACAATACAATTACTAATAACTTCTACATTGGTTATTTCCTAGAATTTGGTGAGCCAGGTAATGATAACACGGGTGATTTTCTTGTAAATCAGTGTAAAGGATATAACTATTATCAATGTATTTTCTATGTATATGGCGCAAAACATCTAGTTATAAAAGATTGTGAGTTTATTAGGGCGGGCGGTCCAGCAATTATTACTGACCATTGCGATATGGAAAACGACGATCCAAATACTGGATATCCATCTCATGTAGATGTAATTAATAGTAATATCGAATCAGTCGTAACTGCTCAATCTCCATGGTTTACAACTTATGGTGCTGATGGAATTATGAAAGAAATGCCAACACTCGAAGTATTATTTGACGGCTCGACAGGATTGTTGCCACAAACAGACAAAACTATTTTTGCTGGATTTGAGACAATTGATGGAGAAGATTATCAAAAACTCAACATAATTGCAATAATCAAGTCAGATGGTTCTGATATCGACCTAAATGATGGTACATTGTTTGATGTAAGAGGCTATGTAAGGTTATTTGATAGCGAAGATGATTATAACAGATATTATGGATATGGCAAGTACGAAGGGAATGCCGACACATCATTCTATTACGGTCTTGATATGGACGGCGTTCTTAATCAAAAAGCAAGAGGGGTTGTTCACTTTATAGAAGATAGTGGTACTGGTGCTTACATTAATGGTGCAGCAGCTGACCAAGAAAGCCCTAATAACGACGTAACATTGTTTGCCGCATCGAGATTGTTGCAAGTATTAAATGGCATACTTGAACAGGCTCATCAAAATAAAATTGATGAAAATAGTTTTTACAAAAGTTCATTGGTAGAAAAGAAAGCAATTTTAAAAAGTGTAATCGAGCAAATATCTAAGATGGGACAAATAGATACGGTGTATAACATCGCTAAACAACATGGTATTTGGGATCTAGGAACTCAGTGGAGTGGAGATGCTCAAAACAAACTTGCTTTACTTAATGATACAATTGACAAATTCGTAGATGCGCCACAAGGGGATACTATCAACTTATATACTTATTTAGGCATAGGTGCAATTATAGGTACATATCCTAGACAAGCAGCATAATAAATAATAAAAAGGCGAACAATCGCCTTTTTTTATTAGTAATTGATATTCGGAGAATTAAAAACGCAGTCCTAGGTGTTTTCAAGAATTTCAAGAGAAGATCGCAGATACGAAGGATAAGGACTATTTTGCTCGCTTATGTGATTTTTCTAAATTATCAAGCTTTGTTCAAAATTATTCTTTTAGTTATTACGATAAAAATCCTTATTCACCTTCAGCTTCTTGTCCTGCAACAGAGGATTCTATGCAGATAATAGGAGAAAAGATATACGACGAGATTAATAATCATATCGGCACATTACTTGAAATGTAATCATAATAATAAAAATGGCTAATAAATAGTCATTTTATATTTTTTTTGTTTGTGCCAACTTTTACTTATTTTTATTTGTTTGTTTTTTATAAATGTGCTATATTATTGTATAATAGAAAAATTAGTTTTAAGCATACTAATTATGAATATAGGGGGAATTTCATGAAAAAGAAAATATTATCACTTCTACTGGTCTTGGGATTGTTCCTGTCGGGGACCATTTTGTTTACCGCTTGTGGCGAACCAAAAATAAGGAACATTTATACCAAATTGGATGGAGATTCATTAACTAGCCGTAATCTTGGTGGATTTGGATATACAACAAGTGAAGTCCAACCAGCATTACAAGAATTGGATAAAATGACAATAGTGATTGAATACACTGATGATTCAAAAGTTGAAGTTGCGTTGAATGATTCGAAGGTTCAACGTACAATACAATATGAAGGCAACAATATTGAATCATTTCCTAATATTTTGCAAACTGGTAATTATTCGGTAAAGTATGCTTATGATAACAGTTCAACTTATGCAGAGGTATATTTCTTTGTTGAAGCAGGTAGTATTGACTATACCATTACTTCTCAAAAAACTACCTGGGAATATCTTGATATGCCAATGTTGAGTTTTATAACAGAAGTTAGTGGCTATAATGGAGCTGATAGCATTGTTGACTTTTACTATATAGATATTCCTACCTATAATAGAATTTTAGAAGATAATCCTGATGCATTTACTACACCTTTTTATGTGCCTGTTGAATTACAAACAAATTCCATTGATGGAAGAACCACTAATACAAAAATACCAGCTGGCACGTGGTATTTGTTTGCTTATGTCCCATTTACAGATAATTACAATGCAAGTCTTACAAAACCATATCAAATAACTGTTACAAAATCTATTTTGGATAGTATAGTAGATGATGCGACTTATGCTAAATATTCTATAACAGCAGAATATTCTTTTAACGGTACAATCATAGAGAATATAGCATTAAATAATGTTACACCAGAAATTGTGGGATCAATCTATGCTTGCAATAGCAATTATCCAGATACATGGGTGTCATTAGAATTAGATGGCTGGGCAAATTCAAACAAAACTTTAAATTGTAACAGCGCAGACAAACAAGCAGCAGTTCGTTTTACGTTTGCAAGTGAAGAAGATGCAAACAATTACACATTAACAGGTCCTGCATTCGAACAAATAATTGAAGTTGAATTACAAAAAGGCCAAATGGAATACCCAAGTTTTGCATTCTACGAAGGTGATGAAGAAATAAAAACAAAAACTGTAACCGAGCAAAAGAAAAATTTTGAAAGTTATGAATTAATTGATGGATTATATATAGAAGATTTTACCGACTTTACAAGTTATTACGATAACTATTTTAATGTTGTAGAATTCTATGATGTAACAGACGAAGAAGACGAGAAGAAGATTAACATATATTTTGAAGATGGTGATGTGTATAAAAACAACAATTACTCAGGCCCAATCAAAATCGTTTTAAAAGTCGATGAAGGCCAATATGTTCCAACAGTTGAAATTGTTGATAATGTAATTGGTACATATAAAATTGAATTAAGAATAAAAGATACATCAAATTATGAATGGGGATTCCTTGAATATAATTATGGTACGGATAATTTAACTTTGACCATCAATATTACTAAAAATTCCGTAACTGACGCAATGGTTGTACAAAATTCTTCTATATCTGTAGGCAAAGATGGTTATGGCGAGATAACTGCACTTGTACCAAAAGAATATTTTGAAAATATGCCAACGAGTGAAGATATAACATTGATCAGTGAACCATATAAAAACACACAATCTAATGTTACCATTACTGATCAAAGTAAAGTAATAAGCGATAATGGAGATAATAATTATAAAATTGTTATTAAAAACAAATATGAATTTGGAGAAGTGGCAGGTTCTTATTACTTGTGTTATAAATTAACAATTACTACAAGTGATGATTATGAGAACATAGAACAACAAAATCAACTAGAAGTTCTACAATTTGTTA
>CALVZT010000010.1 GCA_944372595.1 uncultured Clostridia bacterium | reverse complement strand
ATAATTTTTGAGATTAATGGTTGAATTGCCTGTCAATGCAAGTGTATGAGTATTTTCGTCATAAGTAGTATTAATTGCAGTTATAGGGTATCTAACTTTTACTGGAAATTTATAAGCAATTTTTGAATATTCTAACGATACAATGGTTATGTTTGCATTTCCAGGAGCAATGGCTTGTATAGTTGCATAAGTTTTATCATCTTGGTAGGTAATATCTTTGACTAAAACAACGTCTTTATTATCTGAGGTTATTCCGACTCTTTTGTTTATCCCTTTAACCCCTTCAATAACCACGTTAAAAGTTAAATTGTCTTTGTTGCTATCTCCGTATATCAAAGACACTCCTTCATCTTGTGTTATAGTTTGATTATTACCATAAGTTACGGCATAAGATAAATTTTTGTATTTATCTTTGTCGCAACCGTAAACTAGCCCAACACAGGCTAACATTAATATTATTGCAAGAGTTAAGTATTTTTTCATAAGATATTTCCTCTCTTTTATTCTTACCAAGAATGAGCAAAATATTATAATATATAATATCTAGTACAATTATAAGTTATTGTGGCAAAACATGTCAAATTAATAAGCAATAAAAATAATAATTAACTTTGTAATTACAAAAAAATAATAAAGCAAAATTTGATAAAAAATCTTAATTGTCTTTGATGAATTTGATATTAATTTAACCATAAAACTTGCAAAAGATATAAAAATTTGATAAAATCTAGCGTATGAGTATTCAGAAAACATTAAGCAGATTAAGAAAAGCAATAACTGACTATGAAATGATAAAAAATGGCGACAAAATCGCAATAGGAGTATCGGGGGGCAAAGATAGTCTTGTTCTTTTGCTTGCGCTTGCTAAATATAAAATTTTTAGTCCCGAAAAATTTGATATAATCGCAATAAGTATTGACCTCACAAGAGGCAAAACTGACTTTTCGCAAATTAAAAAAATGTGTCAAGAATTAGATGTGGAATACCACATAGTAGAATCAGACATAAAAGAAATCATTTTTGATGAAAGAAAAGAAAAAAATCCATGCAGTTTGTGTTCAAAAATGCGAAGAGGTATACTAAACAGCAAGGCAATAGAACTAGGATGCAACAAAATAGCATTAGGACACCACGCTGATGATTTAATAGAAACATTATTTCTTAGTATGTTTTATGAAGGAAGATTATCAACATTTCAACCAGTTAGTTATATGGACAAAAGCCAAATTACTTTAATTCGTCCTTTGATATATGAAGAAGAAAAAAATATCAAAAGCATTGCAAAAACTTTACCCGTATTACACAATGAATGCCCCGCTGACAAACATACTCGAAGAGAATATATCAAAAAGTTAATCAAAGATATCCAAAAAGACATCCCGTTTGTCAAAGATAGAATTTTTGGTGCCATTACCAATCCTGATAGAACTAATTTATTTCCAACAAAAAAAAGACCATAATTAATGGTCATTTTTTTCTTTTATTGCATTTTTTATACAACTCCCTTGTTGCTTGCCCACCCCTTATATGCTTTTGGCTAAAATTATAGTCTAATAATTTTTTGACTTTTTCGTATAATCTCAAATCAATTTTTTTTAACCGATATGACAAATCATAATGCAAAGTACTTTTGCTAATGCCAAACACATTTGCTGTTGCCCTAATGGTTGAGTTGTGCCTTAAAATATATTTTGCGGAATTAATTATGCGGATTTCTCTCTCTTTCATATTCACCTCTTGATTGGTAAAATATATGAAAGATTTTGTTAAAATATGTTATTTTTTTAATTATTTTAATTTTTTGCATAAAAAAATCTCGTTTTAACGAGAATTTTTTATTATTTTTCTGATATTAATTTACACAAATCACCAACAGTTTTTATTTTGTCAATTTTGTCGTTCGGAATGATAACACCAAATTCATCTTCCAAAGCCATTAACATTTCAATCATATCTAACGAATCAATATTCAAATCTTCAATAAATCTTGACTCCATTTTTATCTTATCTGCTGAAATATTTAATTGATTTGCCAAAAGCATTCTAACTTTATCAAAACTCATTTTGTCCTCCAAAGCAATTAATTTATTTCAACATTATAACTATTAATGTTAATTTTGTAAAGCAAATTTAATGCTATTTGCCTGAAATATTCAAATATTCATTTGGATTTACTTTGACATCATCTTTTAATACTTCAAAATGCAAATGCACACCTTCATTTTTTTCAGCTTGGGCAGTATTTGATGCTGTTGCTATTTTTTGACCTCGTGTTACTTTATCACCTACTGCAACACTAACTTCATTACCTAATGAACCATATATTGTCTTAATACCATCATCATGAGCAATTGTAATTATTGTTCCTCTTAGATAATCATTTTCAATACTCTGCACTGTACCATCAAGCACACAGTACACAGAATCACCTTCATTAGCTTTTAAATCGACCCATTTATGTGCTTCCCATTTTTTTAATGTCTTATTAAACATAAGCGAAGTTGCTGAGTAATCTTTAACAATTTCCAAATTATCAAGTGGATTAGCAAAAGTGATTGGTTGAGTATCAACCGGAGTATTTGGATCATCTGGCGTAAGTATTGGATCAGAATTTTCTTTGCCTGCACTAGTCGATAACACAACCGCCAATACAATCGCAACTAATAATACCCCCATAGCAATTAAGTACCCATATCTTTTCATAAATTGTATGAAATTTTCTTTTTTTGTAACCATCTTAACCTCCTTGTTTCGATTATGTACACTTAACTTTTTTTTAAACAATTTTTTTAATAACTACCCAAAATTAATGGCGTGCCAATTGAAATAGTCCCCTCGTTAAATGCTAATTGAATATTTTTTTTCTGACCATTTACATACAAAAAATATTTAATGCTTGGAATGTATCCGCTAACAATTATTACATCACCTGTATTTTCATATACGTATTCGAAATGTAAAGTATTAAGTAAATTTTCAAAATATTCAATGTCCCCTTCAAAACTTACCGATTCTCCATAAACTTTCCTATCACCACAACTAATCGGTTTGTTATCTTGAATGATATAACTATTTCCAACACAAACACTATTTTCATATTCGTATGCTTTATCGGAATATAAATAGTAAACAGTATCACTTGGCAAATCAAAGTGATTAAATAGGCTATCTTGTTTTGTTAAAAACAAACACACAAGAACAAAAATTAATGCTAAAAATTTTTTCATATCGCAATTATTGACAGCAAAAAAAAATATACACCAAAAGGTGCATACATTACAAAATTTATCAAAAAATACTAAAAAGAGGAAAAATATGAAAAGAAAATTAATTTTTTTGATAACTTTTTTGCTTTTATCTATAAATTTGTTTGGATTCTCTCCGCAAGACACATTAGAAAAGAATATTAATACCCAATTAATAACCAAACAAATAATAGAAGAAGTAGAAAAAAACAATTATACAAAAGCAATGGAACTTATCGAACAACTAGATACGGTAAATAATTTTTTATTGAATAATTTTAAAAATAATTTACTAATAACTTATAAAAAACAAGCAATAGAAAATATAAATAAATATATAGAAAATTCTCAATTTGAAAGTGCAAAAAAGGTAATAACAATATTAAAAAAATATTATATAAATGACTACCAAATTAACAAAATTCAAGAAAGTTTATATAATAAAATTATGCAATTGAATTTGCAAGAATATAGCGGTCCCATTGAACATTTATTTACCCACTGTTTACTTGCCGACCCATCGGTCGCATTAAATAAAAATAATAATATGTATTCGAGTTATGACACTGATTGCATTACTAAAAATGAGTTTAAAAAAATATTGCAAAAATTATACGAAAATAATTATATATTAATTGATATAAATTCGATATTTACTGATATTGACGGTATTATAACAAAAAATAAATTATATTTACCACAAGGCAAAAAACCATTAATTTTTTCTTTTGATGACGTAAATTATGATCATAAAAAAATGCACAAAGGAATGATAGATAAATTAATTTTAGATAATGATGGAAATATTGCCACATATACTTCAAAAGCTAGCGATAACAAAAAGATTAGTTATGATAATGAATTTATAGTAATATTAGAAAACTTTATTTCTTTACATCCTGACTTTTCCTTTATGGGAGCAAGAGGAACAATTTGTCTTACAGGATATGATGGCATACTTGGTTATCGAACCCAAAAAGGAAACATCAACAGACAAAAAGAAATAGAAAAAGTAAAACCTATTATACAAAAATTAAAAGACTTAGGCTGGACATTTGCTAGCCACTCATACGGACATTATCACATGAAGAAAATCAGCGATGAAAAGTTTGAAGAAGAACTCCAAAAATGGCAAGACGAAGTTGCTTCCTTGGTGGGAGAAACTTCTATATATGTTTATCCATACGGCGAATGGGTTGTTAACGAAGATAATAATTTGTCACAAAAACATCAACTACTTCAAAAATATGGTTTTAAATTATTTTGCGGAGTTGGAATAAATCAATATTATAGTTATTTACCAAATACAAAAAATGTTCTATTTATGGACAGAACTCCAATAGACGGATACACATTAAGAAATAGAAAAGAACAATTATCAAGATTATTTAATACCGAAGAAGTGTTTGATTATAAATATAGACAATAACTTAATGTAACACATTCGCTTTCATCAAAAAAATCCCATCGGGATTTTTTTATAATGTAAACTCAATTTTTACTTTTGGTTTTGACCATTTTTCTTTATTTTTACTAAGACGTTTGTTACCTATAATAGCATCATATAAAAGTAATAACAAGCCTTGTATTATATAAATATAATAAGATGCAACACGCCATATTATAAGTGCCCAGAAGACATTACCGGTTGAGAATAGACTTGAAAATAATGCAACAAAAGAAAGTTCTGCCACCCCTGTTCCGCCTGGTAAAGGCATAAAGCAAGCCGCCAAATCAACCATTACTGCAAGAGTTAGAATATGTGACCACATAGCAGGTTGCCAGCCTTCAAAGGCACAAAATATAAAGTACGGTATTGAATACATTGATATCATATACAATATGGACAATAAGGTATTCGCAGGCACAATAAAATATGATTTATTATAAGATTTGATAGTGGATTGCCAATTTCTAACCCCCAGCATAACTTTCCTAAATGTAGCTTTGTAATCTTTGACAATCTTTAATTTATATCCTAGTTTGATAAATCCAATTACAAGTCCACCACCAATTTTTTTATTAGTACATATCAATATGATGATTGCCAACAATATAAAATTAATTATAAAACCTGCCCAACTTGCAACACCTATTGTTACTTGCCCGGCATTTGAAGCCGAGGTTGTAATATATAAATTAACAAATAGTGCTACACCAAAAAACACAATGCTTGCAATCTGTCTAAAAATATATTTACCTAATGTAATTGATACAGCTTCACTAGGCTTAATCCCATATTTGCTAAGATAATATATTTGGAATGGTTGACCGCCTGTTGCAAACGGAGTTATAACATCATAATATCTACCAATGGCGGAAACTTTATAAGATAAATTCGGACGATAAACTTTTGTGGATTTGTGTATTAATGTTGCAAAACTAAACTGGTCACATAACATGAGTATTGCAAACAATCCAAACACACAAAGCAAATACCAACCATTAACGTGTAATTCACCCGCCGAAGCAACTTCACCATCTTTTGCTTGTACTAATAAAATTATTGTAATAACGGTCAAATTAATCAACAAAAAAATCCAACTAAGAATTTTTGATTTCTTACTTTTTTTGTTTTTGATTTTTATTTCGGCTTCTTTTAATGCTTCCTTTTCAATTTTGCGTTTATATTTATAAACGTCTTTTTTTTCAAGCGCATCAATATAAAAAGTATTACCTTTGGAGCAGTTAATAATAATATTGCATTTAAACTTGCGCCTGTTTTTTAGAATATTGATTTTGGGAAGTTTGCTATTTAGTTCTAATTTCACCTTAAATTCCTCTCCAATATAATAGCAAAAAAAAAGATATAATCAAAGCAAATAATTATATCTTTTTGTCAATTTTAATATAAATCTTTTATGGCTTTTTTGATATACTCAATTGGTTTACCATCTTTTAATTCGGTTAATAATAAAGTTTTATATTCAGAATAATTAGATACTCTAACTTGACTTAATATATATTCCAAATAAGTCTTACCACTTTGTAATGAAGTGCAATTGTTATTTAAAATATCAATTGTTATATCATTAGCATCATTTACAAGATTTTCAACAGGTCTTGTGTAAAGAATTATATGATATCCATGCTCGCTAAGAACTGGTTCGGATATATAACCTTGACCCATATCAAATAATTCTCGACATGCATCAGTAAATTCTTCTACCATACCTGACTGAGTTTTACCAACAACATAACTAAAATCAAGATTGTAACTTCCCGTGTCGGTTGAGTACATATAGATATATGGATCAAACATTTCTGCTACTTTACTTGCAAATAATTGAGTATTGCTAGAATATTCTTTATATAAATTATCCCATTTTGACATTATTTCGTCATAGATATCTTTAACACTCTTAACCACATCAGTCTCATATCCATCAATTTTTTGTGTGACTGTTGTTTTTTCTATAGATTTTTCATTTGCTATTGCAATATCTTTCTCTTCTTGAGTCAAATATGGATCATTCTCAATCTCAGCAACTTCTGTTGTTTGCTTTTCTGTTATAGGGATAAGAATATGAGTTACTTCATAAAATTCCCCTGACACTGCATTATAGAATATTTTACTTCTGTCTGTTGACGAAGTCATTGCACTAAAATATTTAGAATGGTCGCTATCTATATTATCATAAATTTCTTGATTTGCTTTGTATATATTAGAATAATAATCAAGCACTTCTTGTGTTGTTGCTGGTGTCAAATTACCATTACTATCAAAGCCATAATTTTTCTCGTAGGTTTCTTCAAACTTGGCAATTTTTGCATTATTTAGTTCTTTTGTTAACAATTTATCAAGGTATCTGTTGAAGACATCTGTATCGTTGGTTGATAATTTTTTACCATTCTCGTCAAGTCGCCCTTCTTCGTTTTTCTTTAATACTGATATAAATTTACTCCAAATTTTTTTATCAGTAGTCTCTTGATAAACAGGTTGTTTATAATTTTTGACATCTAATCTTTCTGCTTGTTCTTCATCTTTTGCGTCTAAACGCTTTACTACCCCATCAATAACTTCAACTGTTGGTTCAAATATGGTTTTTGTAGTACCTTGTTCACCTTTATCTTCTTCACTAAAAATATCTTCAATATCAAAATAATTTTCAGCAATAGAACTTAAATCGCTATCGATAGTATCCCATACTTTTTGAACAGCTTCATTATATTCATTGTTTGTTAAGGCATACTGATAATCCGATTGAGCAACATTGTTATCAATTTCTTTTTGTATTAACGTATCAATTTTTTGTAATAACAACTTTTCTTCCAATAAATAATCAATAAACAATTTAGTTGCCGCTTCTGCTGTGTAGCCATAAGAATTAATAAAAGTTTCAATATTGGCGTTATAGACTTCCAACAATTCTTCTTTTGTTACTTCAACATCGCCTATACGACCTACAACCTGAGTGTAGTAAGCATTTTTGTCAGTCTCAAACAAACTGCAACCCGATAACAGCGTTACAGCCAATAACATACATAGCATCAAACTTATTATTTTTTTCTTCATTGTCATCTCCATAATTGTCTATTTTGACAAATCGCCACTACTTAGAATACGTACTATATTGTAATATAATCTAATAAATAAATCAAACATTATTAGGTAAATTTTGGCACTTTTCCAAAAATTTAATCACACTTTCTTGGGTTTCATAAACATTTCTTGCCTTTTTGAACGTTATAGATGGTGTGTTTTTTAGGTTAACTGATAACGATTGCTCGCCTTTAATTTTATCATAAATATTGCAATTTATAAATTCCTCTGGATAAAAGTAAATAGTTGCACCATTATCATTTATGATTACTTTGCTGGCAAATATATTTTGTGCTAAATACTTAATATATGCTACCTTACTTAATTCCAACACTTCATCTGGAACCTTACCATAAATATCTTTTAATTCACTTAATATTTGCTGTCTTGACGCCTCACTATTTATAGCCGAAATTTTGCTATAATATACTATTCTATTGTCTTGGCCATCAATATAATAATCAGGGATATATGCATTTATTGAAATATCAATTTTTATTTCTTTTTTATCTTGCTCGACTTTTTGTCCTTTAATCTCTTTAACTGCTTGCTCTAATAATTTGAAATACAAATCATATCCAATTTTGTCCATATGCCCGTGTTGTTCTCGTCCTAAAATATTACCCGCGCCCCTAATTTGCAAATCTCGCATAGCGACTTTGAGACCACTACCAAACTTATCATACTCCATAAGAGCATCTAATCTTTTGTACGCCTCTTGGGTTAAAACTTTGTTTTTGGCAAAAGTAAGATATGCATAAGACGACAAATTGCTTCTTCCTATTCTTCCCCTTAATTGATATAATTGAGATAATCCTAATTTATCACTATCAACAACTATAAGGGTATTTGCAGAAGGTAAATCTATACCATTTTCTATTAATACCGTTGATATCAATATATCTAACTGACGATTATACACTTTAAATATCACATCTTCTAATTGAACATTTGGCATTTGTCCATGAGCAACACCAATCTTTGCCTGAGGCAGAAGTTTTCTAATCTTACTAGCAAAATCATATATTGTTTCAACCCGATTATATATAATAAGCACCTGACCGTTTCGAGATAACTCTTTGTTACAGGCTTCTTTAACCAAATTTTCGCTATAATCAATAATTGTGGTTGTGATAGGAATTCTTTGTTTTGGAGGAGTTTGCAGATAACTAATATCTCTAACACCAATTAGCGACATGTATAGAGTTCTAGGTATTGGAGTGGCACTCATTGATAAAACATCAATATTTACTTTAAGATTGCGTAGCTTTTCTTTATCCTCGACGCCAAATCTCTGTTCCTCGTCCAAAATTAGCAAACCCAAGTCTTTAAATTTAACATCTTTACTTAATAACCTATGTGTTCCTACTATTATATCAATATCACCATTTTTAAGACGCTCTAATGTTTTCTTTTGTTCTGTAGAAGAATGTAACCTATTGATTGCCTCAACATTAACAACAAAATTTTTCATTCTTGATAATGCTGTCCTATAATGTTGCTCACACAAAATAGTAGTAGGAGCGATAAATGCTACTTGCTTGCCTTCAAGAATTGTTTTGTAAGCTGCAACAAGCGCAACTTCTGTTTTACCAAATCCAACATCACCACAAATTAGCCTATCCATTAACCTATTACTTTGCATATCGTTTAATATATCATTAACGGCACTTTTTTGGTCGTCAGTATATTCAAATTCAAACGCATTGATAAATTCATTTATCAGCGTATTATCTGCTGAATATTTGTGACCTTTGGTATTTTCTTTTTTGGAATACAAATTAATAAGGTCAAAGGCCATTTTTTTGATTGACTCTTTTGCTTTTTGCTTGGTTTTATAAAAGTCTGCTCCGCCAATCTTGTTATACCTAGGATTTTCACTTCCTGTATATGCGGACAATGATTCAACATTTTCGCTTGGCACATATAATATATCACCGCCAGCATATTCGATTATAATATAGTCACGATATGAACTTGATAGTTTTAGTTTTTCTATTCCAATACATTTACCAATACCATGCACTTCATGAACAACATTTTCTCCAACTTTTGGTAAATAACCAATATTTTGCACAATTTTTTTATCTTCAAAACTTCGGTTTGTTATATCATTTGTGCCAATTAAAATAAACTTTTCTTCTTCAAATCCAACCGAGAAAGGCAAATATCTATCAATAATTTCAAATCTTCCCAACAAATCAACATACGAATTGACATCTAATACGGATAATAATTTGCCCCTGGTGTATTCGTCTCCGCAATATATAGTAACATCATATCCTTTACCCAAATAGCCAACCAAATCAGCATTAAGTCCCGAATAATTGTTAATATATCTTGGTATAGTTAACGAACTTATTTTTGCGTAGTCTTGCGGAATAAATATTTTGTTTGCATAAGTTAGGCGAGTAAATGCAATATTGTTTTTGTTTTCAATATTGATAAATGGCTTTTTTATTATAAGTTTATTATGGGCAAAAGATAATTCTCCCGCCGTCACAAAATTGTTAATGATATTTTCTTCATCTTTGATTGCTTGTTCAACTCTATCCAAAATTAATTTGGGCTCGTCATAAAATATCGTATCAAAGTAATCAATTATACTACTATTAAAATAACTTAGAAATGGCATAACAAAAGGAGATAAAATATTCTCATTTATCTGTTCAATCTTTTGTGCTATGTTTTGTGCATAAGTTATTTTTGCAGTTGGGCTTAACTGATTATCAAATGAATTTTTTATATTATCAATTAGTTTGGAACGAGCATCGCTAATACAACTAATAATAGTTGCTTGCCTAATGTTTATGCTTTGTATTTCGCATATAGAAACAAAATTAATTGGACTAAAAACATTGATTTTTTCTATTTCATCATCAAAAAAATTAATTCGGTATGGATTATCTTGACCGGGAACAAAAACATCTAATATATCGCCCCTACTTGCAAATTGCCCAACCTCTGTTACCATGGTTTCAAATGTATATCCCATATCAAGTAGTTGCTTTTTTAATTGTCCTAAATCTATCGTATCGCCTTTTTTTAAAATAATTGTATTACAAAAATATTTTTTTTCGGGAATTAATTGTGTTAATACCTCTGGCGTTATTACTAATGCACTACATTCTCCTGATGCTATTGACGATAAAACATTTGCGTAAGATTTGAATACATTATCCTCAATCAAATTAATAGCACTAAGCCTTGATTCCAAAAACATAGCATTACAACCAAGACTAATTAGTTGTTTAGTTATGTCCTTGCCTACAATACGGTCTGGTGCAACATATAAAAATTTTTCATATTTTGACAACAAAAAAGCTCTCTCCCCAAGGTTGAGTCCCGAAATTGAGAGAGATGATGATTTTTTTATTTCTTCAATTTTCTTATCAATGTTCATTTAATATCTCTACAACTTTATTTATTGCCTTGTCAAAGGAGGACTTTAATATTTCCATAGATTTTGCATTAACTTGTCCCAAAACAAAATTTATTAAATCCCCATCAGGTTTGCCAATACCAATTCGTATTCGCTTAAAGTTGGTATCTTGTAACATATTGACTACACTTTTCATACCATTGTGGGTACCAGCACTTCCACTTTCTCTATAACGAATGTTACCTAATTCAATATCTATGTCATCGTATATTACCACAATATTTGATATTGGTATTTTGTAATATTGCATAATTTTTTTGACTGCTACTCCTGAATTGTTCATATATGTTTGAGGATATGCAAGCAATATTTTTTCGTTTTTATAAATTCCTTCGCCTATTAGTGCATCACACTTTTTTTTAAATTTATTAACACCAAAAAAATCAGATAGTTTGTCCACTACCATAAAACCCATATTATGATAAGTATTAGCATAATCTTTTCCTGGGTTTCCAAGCCCCACAATCAAAAACATATCTACCTCTTTGGCTTATTTTCTTGTCTAGCTCTTGCTATTGCAAAAGTATTCTTTTCAACGTCTTTTGTTATTGTCGAACCTGCTGCTATAAAACTATTTTCCTCAATTACAATTGGAGCAATTAAATTAACATTACTCCCCACAAAAACGTTATCTTTGATAATTGTTCGATGTTTGTTTACACCATCGTAATTACAGCATATCACACCGCAACCAATATTGCAACCTTTTCCTATCTCTGCATCTCCTATATACGTCAAATGAGCAACTTTGCTACCTTCTTTTATGATACTTTTTTTGACTTCAACAAAGTTACCTATTCTTACGTTGTTTTCAATAACACTTTCATTACGTATATGGGCATTAGGGCCAACAAATACACCGTCTTTTATGGTGCTATCCAATATTGTCGAACTTCTTATTATACAATTACTGCCGATTTTACAATTTTCTAAAAAATTACCAGGATAACAAATTGTATTGTCGCCTATCTCAACATTCTCCCCTATATAATTATTAGGATATATTTTTGCTGTTTTTGAAATATGATTTTTTTGCATATTCTTGTATATGCAAAAGGTTTTTATTTTGTGTAATTATTGTTATATGGGGGTATAATGGAGTTTGCCAATATTTTCTGCTTAACAATAGTATTTGCATATATTTGAACATTATCTTTAATTATCGAATCAATTATGGTCACAGATGGATATATAATGCATTTTTCACCTATTATGCTTTCCCCCAACAATACGGTATTTGGATAAATTATAGTATCTTTACCAATTTTCACATTTGCTTCTATATACACATTTTCGTCAAGAATATTTACTCCATTTTTAATAAAATTAGTGATTATTCGATTTTTAATTATTTTTTGAGCAACTTGTAAATTGGTAAAATTATTAACAATCAAAAAGTCTTCTCCTTCAAAAAATTGAGGCTTTGAAGAATATTCAAAACTATTATTTTTAATTAATTGTGTGTTTAATACATATCCTCTTGGTAATTGTATTATTGCTGAATTTTTAATTGTTGCATATTCAATTATTTTATCAATTGTACTTTCTTTTAATAGAGGTGTATCACTGTACAAAATCAAAGTATAATCTTCATCTTCGAGTAATGGTTTTACAAATTCAATGATATCTTGATTAGAATAATCTACTGATTTACTTGGATACTTTCTAACCGTATCTTGTACCCATTGCAACATACTTTTACCCATAATTTGAATGTTATATGTATTTTCTTTTTTTAATGCAACACTATTATTTTTTAGTATAATTACACGGATTTTAGGATTGTCAATAGTTGTAATTTTTTCTAAAATAGTTAATGTTTCAATCATTTTCGCCTCTTTTTAAAAAATTCTGTTAATAAACTCGCACATTCTTCTTGATGTATTCCACCAAAGACTTGGGGTTTGTGATTAAACTTTCCTTCCATAAGGTTATATAATGTTCCACAACAACCAGCTTTTTTATCATAAGCTCCAAAATACAACTTACCTATTCTTGCCGATATGATTGCTCCTGCACACATAGGACACGGTTCTAATGTAACATACATTTCACAATCATTTAATCTATATGACTTTAATTTTTTACACGCCTTATTAATAGCAATTATTTCAGCATGAAGCAACGCATTATTTTTGCATTGTTTTTTGTTATATGCTTTTGATATTATTTTGTTACCTTTAACAATTACCGCCCCTACTGGCACATCACCCTTAATTTCTGCAATACGAGCAAGTCTTATTGCCTCTAACATAAAATTCATTGCATTCTCCTAAAATTTATCACATATTAGCGGAGTTAATATATTATCTTCTTTGATATTTTTTAATTTATCCATTCCAATAGGATGTGTCCAATTATTATTGCCCACTTCTATGGTATAGGACAAATTATTGTATTTTTTTATGTTATAGTCCTTATATCCGCCACAACTGTTTTTTGTACTCACTAATTTATAGTTGGATAACAGCATTTTTGCATATTTTTTTTGTCTTTTTAAATCTTTGCCTTTTTGGTAAAATCCGTAATAAATTACTTCACCTTTGCTATGATAACTCAACGTAACCTTAGGTTTGAGTCTTTCAGTTATCTTAACTAATGCTTGCGTCTCACTCTCGCTTTCGGGGCCATAACCAACAAAATTCTGGCTGCTGGGTCTAAATTGATTACATTTACCACAACTCCAATATGCATCAAAATTTGTATTTATATCAACACCAATGGCATTTGCCTTATAAAGTGGATATGGTAATTTAAATTTCGAATATAATTGTTTTAGCAAATCATCATTTACTGAATTGTAACCAAGCATTGCTATTTGTACTCCGTCTGGATTGCTAACAGGAATAAAATAAAAATTATTGCAAAGATTAAATTCCTTCATTAACTCTATTTGTTCAAGTATCAAAAAACTTGTGATGTATTCTCTTGCATGCATACCGCCTTGAACGATGATATTGTTGTCGCTATTGCCTTTTAGTTTAAAACATATTATATCTTTACCCAGATAACTTTTGCCTATTACAAAATGCTTAACTACTTTTTTTAACTTATTTATTTTATCCAAAAGTATTTTATAAATAATATCCATAACACCTCCAAATTGGCTTTGAT
>CALVZT010000009.1 GCA_944372595.1 uncultured Clostridia bacterium | reverse complement strand
AATTTTCTTTTTATTAATTTTTATACAAATGAACTTTCCCATACACTAAAATATGAGTTTGTCCGCAAAAATATACCTATTTGTCAATAGCATTTAATCTTTTTGTATGACGGCCACCTTCAAAATCTGTATTTAAAAATACTTCAATCAATTTTTTTGCCTTTGCAAATGATGTGTTTCTTCCTCCGAGATTAAGAACATTTATGTTGTTATGTTGTCTTGCAAGACGCACCTGTTCTTCACTAACGCCAATAGTAGCATAAATCCCTTTATAACGATTACAAATAATACTCATCCCCACTCCACTGCCACATAACACAATAGCACGCGCATTTTTGCTTTCTATCATTCTTTGCATAGCAAGTTTTGCATATTTGGGATAATCATCTTTGTCATCATATACAAAAGCGCCGACATCCACAACATCATAATTTTTTGCCAAATAATTTTTTATCTTCTCTTTTAATTCATAACCACCATGGTCACTTGCTAAAATTATCATAATAACTCCCTTTGCGATTATTATATCAATTAAGTACAAATTAATAAACTAAATTATAGAAAATTTTTATTATTTGATTTTTTTAATTGTTGTTTTTTGTGATTTAGTATAATATTAAATTGTTTATGTACAATAAAATTATGTGGAAAAAAACAAATAAATTTAAATTTGATAAATATATCGATTACAATATCGACGGGCAATTTCGAATACTTCATGCCTGTGATTTGCATTTGTCGTCTTTGACTTATTTTTTGAATAATAAAACTAAAAATTTATTAGTTGATGCAGTCAATAAATATAATCCCGATTTGGTAGTAATAAATGGGGATTTGGTATGGAGTTTTTTCAATAAACAAATTTTGATTAGATTTGCCAATTTAATGGAAAAAAATCATATATATTGGGCATATTCGTTTGGAAATCACGATGAAGAATTTGGATATGACAAATATGCGTTAGCAAAAATCTTAGATAAGTATCAATATTGTTTATTCGACAAGGGGCCAAGTAATCTTGGCTGTGGTAATTACTTTATCAATCTCAAAGTTAATGATAAAATAGTTTATACCCTATCATTTATTGATACATCTAATAATCACATAACTAAGTTACAAACAAGTTGGTACGAATGGAATATCAAAAATTACAACAAATTGTATAATAAAAAAATTAAAACTATAACTTTTATGCATATTCCTCTTGAACAATTAAAAACCATCGCTCATCAAAAACAATATGGCGGAACTGTCAAAAAAAGAATATGCCCTTTAAAATATGATGGCGGTTTTTATGATACCGCAAAAAAACTTAATTCAACAAAAGCAATCTTCAATGGCCACGACCACGTTAACAACTTCTATGCAATGCAAGATAATATCTTGTTAATGAGTGCACTTTCTTGTGGATATGGTGGATTTGGAAAGAAAAATTTTAGACGTGGATTTGTAATAATAGATTTAGACACGCAAAAAGACGCAATAGATATTAAAACTATTACAGACAAAGAAATATAAATAGGATAGTATATTATTCATAAAAATTTTTTATGCCCTCAATTTATATAAGCAAACATTATAAAAAACAATCATTTATATAGTTCACTATTAAATGTTGCATAACTTATATAAAAAATTGTGTTTGATTGACTTTTTCTAACGGCTATGTTAATATCATTGCGTAGAATGTTTAATTATCATTGTTAATAATAACAAAGAACTTTCTTAAACAATGGAAATAATTTTTATAATTGAGAGGGTTTATAATTATGGAAGAAAAAGGATATGTATATATTTTAACTAATCCTTGTTTTAAAGAAAATTGGGTAAAAATTGGCAAAACTGAAAATTTAGATAGGAGATTAGTTGAGCTTTCTCAAGCAACAGGAATTCCATTGCCTTTTGAAATTTATGCAGTTTTAGAAACAGCAAAATACAATCAAGCAGAACATTTAATACATAAACTTATTGGGAAACTTGCACCAGATTTAAGAATTAACCCCAAAAGAGAGTTTTTTAATATTGAACCAGAAGACGCCGTGTCAATAATGCAAGAAATTGCTGGTTTAATCGATGATGCTAAAATTTTGTATTATAATAATACACAAAGCACAGCACAAAAAACAAAAAAAATGCAGAATATAAAAAGAACAATGTCCCCAGTAAAAACTTTTTATAGCTTAGGATTAAAAAATGGTGATGAAATTGAGTTTATCCCCAATAATCAATACAAAGCAATAATTAATAGTAATAGAACGGTTGTTTTCGAAAATCAAGAATACTTCTTAACTACACTTGCTACCCTACTTCTTAAAAGAGAAAATGGAGAAAATGCCAGTAGTATTGGCAGTGGTTTTGAAATGTTTAGAGCTTTGGGAGAAAGTCAAAGTTTGTATACTAAATGGTATGAACTAAATAAAAAATAAAAGGGTTTTTCGTGGAAAATATTGATATAGAGTTTTATGGCAATTCAGATAATTTATTACTTGTTCTTACTGGTATTGGAGGAACAGTAAAAGGTTATGCCAACAAATATGTCACGTTAGCTAATAATGTTACAAAAACACAAGATTTTTCAGTAGCGGTCGCCACAACTCCCAAGGGATCATGGCAACATACAAAAGAAAATTTGGATTTTATAATGAACTTTATAAAAGAAAAATACAAAGGCAAAATTTACACGATGGGGACTTCAGGAGGAGCCAATATTATTTTAATGCACGCACATAAATATCCGCAAATAAAAAAAATATTAGCAATAAATCCAGTATTGAATATCAATTTTTATAAAATAAAAAACGGCATTAATCAATTCGATGGCAACATTACCATGATTTGCGGTGAAAATGATTTGTCCAGCAGCTTTTGTAAAATTATTAAAAATAATGTAAAAACTTTTATTTTAAAAAATATAGACCATAATTTTTCAAATCATTTAGAAGACTTTATTAATTTACCATTTAAGTATTTATTTACAAATGAAAACTAACAATTGATATTGTTAGTTTTTTTTATTAAATTTTTAATTAATCCTAATAGAATAGTAAAATTTAATATTGCTTTTTATTGCTTTTTCACCAACTAGCGAGTTGCGTAAAAATCAAGGAATTTATTTATAAAAAAATGATTGACCATCGTCAATCATTTTATTTTGGCTCCTCAAGTAGGACTCGAACCTACAACCTACCGGTTAACAGCCGGGTGCTCCACCATTGAGCTATTGAGGATTACATAATAATTATAACAACTTTACGTTTTGTTAACCGTAGGTTGTACCTACCGGTTCACTCGCCGTCTTTGTGAGCATGTCCGCTCGTACGCACTTCCCTTCGGTCGTTGGCGACCAGCCGGGTGCTCCACCATTGAGCTACTCACGGATTACATAATAATTATAACAACTTTGCATTTTGTTAACCGTAGGTTGTACCTACCGGTTCACTCGCCTCACCAAAGTTGCAATGCTATGATAACAAAAAAAAATTTGTTTGTCAATAAAAAATATGAGTTTTTTTATTTTTTTTACTGATATAATTTTTATCATGTTTTTATATAAAATTTATAATTTTTTTTACTGTTAGAGATATTCTGCATGTATTTAATTTCTTTTATAATACAAGACATTTCCAAAAATCTGTATGAAATTAATTAATCATTCAATTACAATTATTTATAAAACATTGCATATATTTACTTAAAGTTAAAAATTTTGTGCAAAAATAATTAAAAGTTCATATCTTATTAGAAAATAAATATTTTATTTTCTTGACAAGAAATAACTATTATGCTAATATTTTTTTGCTTGGATATTAATATTCATTGACAAGTATTAATAGATATGATATTATTGCTTTGCTTATATATGCGGGTGTAGTTCAATGGTAGAATTCCAGCCTTCCAAGCTGGCCGTGTGGGTTCGATTCCCATCACCCGCTCCACTAATTTTTTTTATTTATGTGCCAGTAGCTCAGCTGGATAGAGCATCGCCCTTCTAAGGCGAGGGTCAGGGGTTCGAATCCCTTCTGGCACACCACAAAATAATATTGGGGTGTAGCCAAGCGGTAAGGCACGGGACTTTGACTCCCGCATGCGTAGGTTCAAATCCTGCCACCCCAGCCATACCCAAAAAGAAGGAGATGTCTCCTTCTTTTTTTATAATTCACTAATTAAATTATTCAAGAATGCAAATGCTTTATCGTAGGTCTCTTGTTTTGTAAGGTCTGCCCCTGCGATTTTTAGTAATTCAACTGGAGGTTTACTCGAACCACTTTTAAGAAATTTAATATAATTATCAACGGCGTTTTTTCTATTGTTAAGAATGTTGTCAACAATGGCGGTTGCCGCAATAAATCCCGTTGAATATTGATATACATAATAAGCAGTGTAAAAATGTGGGATTCTACTCCATTCATATTGCATTTCTTTGATTATTTTACTATTTCCAAAAAATTTTCTTACTAAGGCAAAATATTTTTCATTTAAAATATTTGCTGAAATATCTTGGTTCTGTTCAATCATTTTATGTGCCCAATCTTCAAATTCAGAGAACATTGTTTGTCTATAAACAGTTGATTGGAAATCCTTAATCAAATTATTAATATAGAATCGTTTAGTTTCAACATCTTTTTCTTTGTTAATTAAATATCTTGCCAAAAATATTTCATTAACTGTACTTGCAACCTCGGCACAAAATATAGAATAATCTGCATTCCTATAATGGTTATTCATATTACTATAATAAGTATGCATTGCATGTCCAAGTTCGTGAATAAGTGTTGATACCGAATTATAGTCTCCAATAAAGTTTGTTAATACAACTGGCTTACATCCATAAGCACCCCAAGAAAAAGCACCACTTCTTTTATTTTGATTTGGATAAACATCAATCCAACGTTCATTAACTGCTCTATCTATTAACGACAAATATTCATCACCAAGATAATTTAATGCCTTTTTTATAGTAACTATCGCACTATTATAAGTAAACTTAGCTTTGTTATTACCAACTGGTGCATAAACGTCAAAACTAGCAAATTTTTTAAGATTTAATAGTTTTGCTTTTTTAGTAAAATACTTATAAATTATAGGTAAATTTGCATCAACGTTTTTTAACAAAGTTTTATAAACTTTAATATCTATTTCGTTATCAAAGAGTGTTTTTTCGAGTGCTGATTTGAAATTGCGACAGCGAGCCAAATAGCAATCTTTTTTTACAGATGCAAGATAATTATTGGATAACAAATTATTATATTTTCCATACGTTCCATTTAAAGTTTTGAATGCATTTTCTCTTAGTGTTCTGTCATTACTAGAAGTATATATAGAACTTATTGATTCATTCAATGGGTATGATTTATCATTACTATCCAAAATATTGTCAAACTGTAAATCTGCATTAGTAAATGCCGAAAAAGTTGACTTGAATTCTCTACTAAAAATTGACATTCCTGCAAGTAATTTCTCTTGTTCTTCAGATAAAATATGAGCTTTTGCTTTTTTTAATTGTTCAAAATATCTCTTATAATTAACAAAATTTTCATCATTAATTATATCGTCAATAAAAGAATTATCAAGTTTATTGAGTTGAGCAACAATAAAAGAAGTCGCCATACTTGCTTGCGAACTTAAAGTCATAACTTTGTTACACATGATTTGTGATGAATTATCTGCTAAGTTTTCATCACGCCTTAAAGATGCATAAACATAGAGTTTTTCCAAACGTTTTGAAAACTCATCTTCTTCTTTTAGGCATTGCAAAATCGTAACTTTGTCTTTCAATTTACCATTGTATTTTTCGAAAGTTGATAACGATTTTGTTAATGCTGATAATTCTTTATCCCATTGATTATCTTTATAGTAATCGTCAAGATTCCATTTATATTTTTCTTCAATATCACTACGTTTCTTCATAATTTACCTCAGATATATTTTAAATATATAAATTATTTTTGGCAACTAAAAAAAACATAGACAAAAAAAATTTATTCAACAGTTACTGATTTGGCTAAATTCCGAGGAAAATCTGGATTAAGCCCTCTATTTTTGCAAATATAGTATGATAATAATTGATAGCTATACAATGCACTTATTGGCACAAGTTCGCTAGTTATATTAGGCAATAAAACACTATAATCTTCATTATCTAGTGCTTCAATTAAACTAAGAAATGGTGTAAATAAAACAATTTTTCCGCCCCGTGCTTTTATCTCACATATAGTACTTTTTGTCTTATCGACAAAACGTTTTTGCGAACAACTAACAATAACATAAGCTTTTTCATCAATCAATGCAAGGGGTCCATGTTTGAGTTCTCCACTCAAATAAGCATTGGCATTTATATAAGCTATTTCTTTTACTTTAAGAGCTCCTTCGCAATTAATAATGTGGTCTATTCCTTTTCCTACAAAAAATAAAGACTCATTGTTATATAGTTTATTCGCAAGTTCTTTAAGAACATTTTCATTAATATTAAAAACTTTTTTATAATCATTATAACTTTGTTCTTTGATCCAACAAAGCATAGCAACTATCATCATCGTCACAGCCTTTGTCGAAGCAACCGAAAACTCTTTTTGTGCATTTATCGGAACAATAATATCACACTCTCTTGCAAGGGTTGAAAACTCATTATTTATTAAAGCCACAGTTGTTGCTTTCCCTTTACAAAGTGACAAAGCATTTAATGTGTCTATTGTTTCTCCACTTTGACTTAAAAATATGCAAAGTGCATTGTCAAAATCACATTTTTCTTCTCCTATTTCACTTGCAACGATTGCTTTACAATTTTTGTTTAATTGTCTTAGATAATGTTCTCCAATTTTAGCACAGTGATATGCACTCCCACAGCCAAATAAATACACATTTTTGTATTTATTGATATTTAACTTTTGTTGATTTAATAAATATCGTTTAACAAGTGTTGGGGTTTGTAAAATTTCTTGTATCATAAAATTTTCATGAGTTTTTGCATATTTATATTTATCAAAGTCTAATTGAGTGGAAATTTTTTCTATTATTTTCTCATCATCAAAAAATTGTACCTTTTTATCAACTATTACATATTCCCCATCCTGCAAAGTAAAAAACGAATCAGCATCCTCAAAACATGCTATATCGCTCGCTATCAAAAACTCATCTTTGTTTTGAGCAAAATACAAAGGACTACCTTTTTTTGCCCCAAACAATATTCCAGTTGCCGTCAATCCAACAATTGCATAACTTCCATTTAATTTTTGACAAACCTTTCTTATACTGTCGATAGTTAAAGTTTTATTGTCGAAAAGTTTTGCAATAACTTCACTATCAGTTTCAGAGTCAAAAACAACATTTTTATTACTTAACTCATTCTTGATTTGAATATAATTACTAATAATACCATTATGAACAATTGCTACATTTTTATCGCTTGACAAAAAGGGATGACAATTATGCAACGTTGGCTTGCCGTGTGTTGCCCATCTTGTATGAGCAATACCGATATCAAAATGACAATCTATTTTTTTTGCTAATTTGTCAACTTTACCAACACTTTTTTTGCAATACAATTTGTCTTTTAAATAACTTACACCAGCAGAATCATACCCACGGTATTCCAAAATTTTTAACTTTTCTATAATTTTTGTTGAAATGTCAACACAAGATTTTATTCCAATTATTCCACACATATTATTTTATATGAAGTCAAATGCATTTTCGTCAAAGTAAAATCTTTACAAAAAATGTTTAATGTGTTAATATTTTTTATGAAAGGATAAAAATATGTACAATATCTACAAATATTATAATGTATTAGAGTTAGAACAATCATTAAAAAACCAATTTCCACAGGCATCCAATGGAATAACTATTTTACCACCATTGCTTAAAAAAATTGGATATAAATATGTTTTAGCTTACTTAGTAATTAAGACTCCAATTGAAATTGACCATCATTTAGGAGTAACAAGACCAATTGGAGTTATTTATCGTAATAGAAAAAATGGCAAAGTACTTAATATATATAACTTCGAACAATATGAATTTATTATAGGTAATGATGACTATAATAGAGAATATTATTCTTTAGAATCCCACCCCGATTTTTTACCGAACAGAACCCCAGAGAATGAGGAAGGATATCGACTTGCACTTGAATTATTATATAAAATTAGCAATAAAATCACATTATTTAAAGGAATTGATAACAAATTATACGAAGAATACAAAAATTTTCTAAAAAAACTGTTTCCTCCAAATTATATGTGTTTTTACGATGCACTACAAAATAATGATATATTTGAAGTCAACGATGTTATATTGCAATTAAGAAATGAAGCAAATAAAAATCATAAAAAAGAGCAAATAATTAAACAAGAACGTGCAAATCAAATCAACAAAATAGCAAGACAAGACTTTATAGAAGAGTTAAAAAAAGAAATATATGATTTTGTTGAATCTGATATATTATCAAGTCTTGATAAGAAATCTCCGTATGCTCAAATTGATTTTTATGTTTATCTTGGTAAAATGCTAAAAAATATAGTAGAAGATGAAAAAAAATATTTTAATTGTTATTCAATTACACTAACAAGAGCAGCAATTGAACAAAACAAAACAATAGTTTTTGAAAATCAGAAAGTACAACTTGTCAAAACGTACGCCAAAGCTTGTGCAAAGACTGTTAACGAAGATGATAACGTTAACAATGTATGTGAAGCGATATTTAACTTCTTAGATGCAGAAATTGAAGAAGAACTAATTGGTAAATTAACCAGTGAAATAAAAACAAAAATAACTCAATCATTAAACAAGATAGACACTTTACTCAGTGAAGTTCTTGACCAAAATGCTTATAACTATTTAAAGCCAATATGGTTAGAAATACAAAATGACTATTTCAATATGCCAAAAGAAAATGAAATATCTGATTTGTATTATGGATACAAATTTATTCAGACAAAAATTAAAAAGTCAGATAAATAAAAAAATCTTATCGCAATGATAAGATTTTTTGTTATATTATTTTTGTCAATTATTGTCATCGTCAGCATCAAAAAAATCGAATGCTTTCATAATTTCATCCAAATCATCTTTGGGATTTACAGCCGCTTTCAAATCAAATCCTGATTCATTTGGCGTTGGATAACTAAGACTAGAAGTAACATAATTAGAATGAGTTTTCTTACCACCAAACATGATTTTTTCAAATTGATTTTCTGCAACGTTGTCATTTAAAAATTCATTAAACAATCCTACTGGTTGTCTTTCTTTTTTTGCTTTTTTTACCTCAGATTTGGGGGAAGAAACTGTTGTCGATTTTGTTTTATTATCAGAACTATGTTCATCCTTGTTAATTTCATAATTTGAATAATTATTATCATCTTTTGCATTATCGACCATTTTAGCAAGCAATCTTTTGACTGGGTCAACAGAATCAACAACTGGTGTATTTGAAAAACTTGATTCAATAGTTTCTCTTATCTTACTAAGTTGTTTTTTGACTCCCTCTTTTGCATTTGCTGGCATTAATTCTTCAATAGAACTTATATAATCATTTAGCCTGTTGCAAATGATTTTTAACTTTCTTGATTCGAGTTCATATATGCTTTGAGTACTTCTTTCCATTTGTCTTGTTCTTTCAACCAAATTTGTTAGTTCATCAACTACTCCGCTTTTTGTTGTGGTATCCAGTTCATTTTTTAACGAAAAAATACGTTGCTTTTGTTGAGCAAGACGTTCTTCATAATCTTTTTTTAGTAATTTAATATACGACTCAACTTCTTCTTTATTATATCCGTTCTTTTGGGTTGAAAACATATCACTCATTTTTTGTCCTCCTACGCTTGTTAATAACTATGATACAAATTAGCATAATTAGTCCTGCAACCATCAAGATACCACTTAGCAATTGTGATACACGAATATTAGTATTCCAAAGATATAAGCTATCAGTTCTTAATCCTTCAATTAGCACTCGACCAAGTCCATAATACATAAGATATACCGAAGTAACAATGCCTTTTTGTTTGATTTTATAAACCAAAATCATAAGGATAATAAATCCAATAATGTTCCAAAGGCTCTCATAAAAGAATGTTGCATAGTGCCATTCTGGAGATGGAACTCCCGCCGTTATATAAACACTAAATGGAAACCATTGCAAAGAAGGATTAGTAACAAGTGGTCCATAAGCTTCTTGATTGACAAAATTTCCCCATCTGCCGATAGCTTGTCCCAAAATTAATGCAGGTGCTGCTATATCACAAAGTTTTGCCAAATTTTCTTTTGTTATAAGCATATATAACAAAATGCCCAAAAAACCACCGATTACACCACCATAGATGGCCATTCCCCCTTCCCAAGTCTTAAATATATCCCAAAAACTATCTACACCATAAAAAGCAACCCAATATAATCTTGCTCCAATAACGGCAAGGGGCAAGACACATATCGCTAGCCAAAACACAATATCAGTATTATATCCTTTAACCTTACAAACCCAAATAGCAACAAAAAGGCCAATAATCATGGCACAAGCCATAATGACACCATACCATTTGATGTCAAAAAGTCCAAAAAAACTAAAACCTGGATTAAGTAACATACTCATGTATTAAGTATAAATCAATTTTTTTTATTTCACAACTAATATAACAGAATATTTTGTGACAAAATTTTCTATTCCAAATAAACTTTTTTGATTAAGTTGTTAAAAGGCAATATGTGTGATAAACTATAAATAGGAGTTATTATGAATAAAGTAAAAATATTAAATATTACAAGCGGAATACTTAATATTATAATCGGAGTTTCCATTGTATTACCATCTGTATTGTCAATAATCAATATTTATCAAAACAAAACAACTAATTCTGTTGCCGTTGCTTTTGCAATGATTGTTGTATTAGCTGTAATGATAATTTTAGGAATTGTTGCTGGGCTATTATTTTTGTTATATTTATTCTTTGGAGTAAGATTTTTACAATTTTCAAAACTCAACGACATTAATTACAAAAAATTAAAAACATATCTCATAATTAATTACATATTAGATGGTATTGCTCTTGTAACATTAATAGGTATTACAACAATGTGGTTATGGGTAATAGTTATCGATATTTTAGTTTTGATAAATCTTATAGTTAAGATTATTAATCACAAAACCATCATAAAAAATGTTCAGTTAAATGATGCTACGATAAAAACAGACAAAAAAACGACTTAACATAAGTCGTTTTTTTATAATTTATTGATAATATCATCTATTGAATCAATTTTTTCAACATTTTTTGCTTCTTTCATGCCCTGTATCTCGCCCGCTTCTTTTTTGAGAACAAACTTGCGTTCTGTTGATGTTTTTGTAACGTTTTTACCTTCTGTTTTATTTTTTTTGTTTTTTCTCACAATGACAAAACAAACATAAGCAATTATCAAAGCAACACACACAACAATTATCAAAACTGGAATAATGTTGTTTGTAAACCATACAAAACCCATAACTCACCTTCACTTTTGTTAAGTATATTATAAAAAATAAACAAAGTAAAGTCAAGTATATTATCACATTGCTAGTATTCCAAGACTAATTTGCATCGCTCTATCAACAAAAGACATTTTGTAATCACTTAATTTGCCGATTTTTTCTCTTAATCGTTGTTTGTCAAGAGTTCTAATTTGTTCTAGTAAAATTACACTGTCTTTTTCTAATCCGTATTCTTTGGCAGAAATTTCGATATGCGTTGGTATTTTTGCTTTATTAATTTGGCTAGTAATTGCAGCGACAATTACCGTTGGACTATATTTGTTACCAATATCGTTTTGTAAAATTAAGACAGGACGGATACCTCCCTGTTCACTTCCTTTAACAGGGCTTAAATCAGCAAAATATAATTCGCCTCGTCTTACAATCATATTACTCCTCTTGGACTGTTTTTTTGTGGACATAATGAGGGGCATATCTTTCATAATTGTCTTCTACTATTTGCTCCCCCACCTCTACTGACATATTATGCAGAGTTTTACAATAAGTGTTCTTAGGATATTGTTTGATTTTGTTTCCTTTCATAAATATTGACCTCTTTAAAACGTTTATACATAAATAAAAAAAAGAGTATATCACTCTTTTTTAATTTGTTCATTTTTATATTAATTATACTAATCAACAATGCATATTGCAGTTGCAACCGTTTTGCTATGAGATATAGAAATTTTTATTTCCTTGTAACCAAAAGCATTTACATACTCTTTGGCTTTACCCAAAAAATTTACAATAGGATCTTTGTTTTCTCCATGTGTAATTTCAATGCTAAGAGGGGTTAATATCTCATTAAAACCACACCTTAATGCTTTGGCAATAGCTTCCTTTGCACAAAAAAAACCTGCCACATGGTCATAATAACTATCAAATTTTTTAAAATACATTATTTCTTTTTTTGTAAATAAGGTGCCTAATTTTATATCATCATCAGCTATTTTTTTTATTCTCTCTATTTCAAGTACATCAATACCAACATCCATATTATTCACTCCTATATTTATTAATTACACTTATTATCTCTTCGCTTTCAAAACCTTTACCCATTAAGTATCTATAAGCTTTGGACAAATTTTCTTTGGTATTTTCTTTGTTTTTCATATATTTTCCCAATAATTGTTCTATAACTTCTACCTGGCTCCCAATTTGCTCAATTGCATTATCGGCCATATCCTTATCGATACCTTTTTGCAATAATTTATATTTTATTGCCTTTTTTCCTCTATATTTATTGCTACTTATAAACATTTTTTGGTATTCTTCATCATTCAAATAACCATAATCAGTTAAAAAGTTAATTACATTTTCAACAACATTTTCTAAATATCCTTTTTTACTTAGATATTCCCTAACTTCTTTTACACTTTTACATCTTTTGCTTATGTAATTTAGAGCTTTATTTTTAGCTACTTCTCTATCACTTATTAATGCTAATTCCTGCATCTTCTCTATCGTTACATCATTACCAATTTTTAATCTAGAAGATACAAAAACTTCTGCTTCCATCCCACAATAAAATTTATTGTCAATATATATATTTAGTCTATTTTTATTTTTCTGTGGAGTTACATCAGTTATTTTCATTATTTACCTCGACAAAACATTCTCCTATGTTTTTATAAGAAATATCACGATACTCTTTTATAGTACTTTCACTGCAAACAAATTGGCAATCTATTATGTCGTTAAATTTACATTCCAGAATTTTTATTAGTTTGTTTTTTTGCAGATTTGCCAATTGATTATAATTGATTGTTGCATTATATATATTGCATTTTTTGTAATTGACTATCGAATCTTTTATACAATTTATTGCTGTGTTTTTATATGCATCAATAAGTCCAGCAACACCTAATTTTACACCACCATAATACCTAACTACAAAAATTATTGAATTATTAACATCAAAACTTTTAAGAACATTTAACATCGGTAATCCCGCTGTTCCATTCGGCTCTTGGTCATCACTGCAATTTTCAACAACATTTGAAGAATTGTTATCTATTAATCTATAAGCATAGCATACATGCGTTGCATCTTTATATTTAGCTTTAATTTCTTTGATAAGTAATTTTACATTATCTTGTATAGGCATACAAATACCAATAAATTTTGACCGTCTAACATTACATTCATAAATGTTGTTTCTTACACCAATATATTCTTCTATCATGTGATTATAATAACATTAAATTAATTTTTTTTCAATCGATATGTATATATCATTTCCCAATTTTTTTTTAATATGATATAATCGCATTGTTAAGGAGATTAGTATGGAAATAGTTAAAGAAATTAACGAAATGTGTCCAATCAAAAATGCTCACTCTTTTGGGGCAAGTCCCATACCAGAAGAAGGCAAATGGATACAAGCAAAAGAAATTAAAGATATAAGTGGACTAAGCCATGGCGTTGGTGCCTGTGCCCCTCAACAAGGTGCTTGCAAACTAACACTTAATGTCAAAGATGGCATAATCAAAGAAGCACTAGTTGAAACAATCGGTTGTAGTGGTATGACTCACTCCGCTGCTATGGCAAGCGAAATACTTTGTGGTAAAACTTTACTTGAAGCATTAAATACCGACCTTGTTTGTGATGCTATAAATGTTGCTATGCGCAACTTATTTATGCAAATTGTATATGGCAGAACTCAATCAGCATTCTCTGATAATGGATTACCAATTGGAGCTGGACTTGAAGATTTAGGCAAGTTCAAAACAAGCCAAGTTGGAACAACTTATAGTACCGAACTCAAAGGCACTAGATACCTTAATCTTACAGAAGGTTATATAACAAAAATGGCTCTTGATAATGATGGTGAAATAATAGGCTACGAATATATCAATAGTGGTAAAATGTTTGATCTAATAGATAAAGGTACTTCCCCAGAAGAAGCATTAAAGCAAAGTCTTAAAACTTATGGTAGATTTAACGAAGGTGTCAAATTCGTTAATCCAAGGAGGTCATAATATGCATTTTGAAGGATATGAAAGAAGACAAAAAGGTATAGACCTAGCACTTAAAAAATATGGAATCAAAAGTTTAGATGAAGCAAAAAAACTTTGTGACGAAGCAAAAATTAATGTATCTGATGTTGTTTTGGGTATTCAACCAATTGCATTTGATAACGCTGTGTGGGCTTATACATTGGGTTGTGCAATCGCTATAAAGAAAAATTTAAAGAAAGCAGAAGATATAGCACGAGCAATCGGTGAAGGTTTGCAAGCATTTTGTGTTGAAGGTTCTGTTGCCGATAGCAGAAAAGTAGGTATTGGTCATGGTAACCTTGCTGCAAAATTGTTAAATGAAAATACTAAATGTTTTTGTTTTCTAGCAGGCCACGAATCTTTTGCAGCAGCAGAAGGAGCAATAGGTATTGCAAAATATGCTAACTCAGCAAGAAAAACTCCACTTAAAGTAATATTGAATGGACTTGGCAAAGATGCTGCATATATTATTGCAAGAATCAACGGATTTACTTATGTAAATACCAAATTTGATAACGAAACTCAAACTCTTAAAATTTTATCAGAAAAGCGCTTTTCAAATGGTGATAGAGGCAATATAAAGATATATGGTGCATACGATGTCAGTGAAGGTGTAGCAATAATGCAACATGAAGATGTTGATGTATCTATTACAGGCAATTCAACTAATCCAGTAAGATTTCAACATCCAGTCGCTGGTATATACAAAAAAATGAGTTACGAAAAAGGCAAAGAATATTTCTCTGTTGCAAGTGGTGGTGGTACAGGAAGAACACTCCATCCAGACAATGTTGCCGCAGGCCCAGCAAGTTATGGTCTTACTGATACAATGGGTAGAATGCATGGTGATGCACAATTTGCAGGTAGTTCATCAGTTCCTGCACACGTTGATATGATGGGATATGTTGGCATGGGCAATAATCCTATGGTAGGAGCAACAGTTGCTCTTGCAGTACTTGTAAGCAAAAGAAAATAATTTTCAAATATTTAATACAAAAATACCGACTATATAGTTGGTATTTTATTTTATCACTTCTTCTATAACTCCTCCACCAAGACAGTTTTCATCTTTATCATAAAAAACTACAAATT
>CALVZT010000008.1 GCA_944372595.1 uncultured Clostridia bacterium | reverse complement strand
TACATTACTTTTTCTTCATCAAGTGATTTTGAAATAGTATATGGTGCTTCGTATTTTTTTGTATTAAACATTGGAGTTGCCCAAGCATATGTGCTTTTAACTTTGATTGGGAATTCACCAAGATTTTTTACAATTATATAATCTGTTGTATTCAAAACATTATTCAAATGGCTAAGTTCGTCTGGATAAATCAATGGACGAGAAGTTGTACTTACATTCGTTGATTTATTTGTCTCATCTTTTTGTTTACTTTCGCTTGTAGAAGTTGTTTGTAATGTAACAGTTCCACATTGTTCAGAAAATTCTTTACAAGTCTTGGCGTCGTCAGTTCCGATGAAAATTTTGATAGGGCAGTTGCCTTTAAGGGTCTCAGCTATATCATCACCATATTTAGCATTCAACTGACTGTATGACTGAATTACAAGGGCAAAGAATATATTTCTACTTCTTGATACTGTTATCATATTGTCTATTTTATTAATTTTTGGCAAGTTTGCAAATTCATCTAATAGGAAGTATGTTGTTCTTGGTAGTGACAAATCAGGGAAGCCACTGGCGAGTTCAACAAGTTTGTTATACAACTGCGAGATACACATTGTTGCAATACCATGACGAGATTCTTTCTCATCTGGAATAATTATAAAGAATGCAGTTGGTTTAGTTGCAAAACTATCAAATTCCATTTCGTTATAACTAGTAAGGTAACACATACCAGTATCATTAAATAATTTAAGGGCGGTACCAACAATACCCATAAACGACCTAGTAGTAGTTGGAGCGTTATTTATTGCGGTACTAGTGAGGGCTTGTACTTTTGAAAATTTACTTCTACCCATGAAATATTGTCTTAAAGTTTTGTATGGGTTGTCTGGGTCATTATCTTTGTAGTTGCATATTTTTTGAAGATTGTAAAAATTAAACTTTTCTCTTGTCATTCCAAGTTCTGGTACAACACTGTCTTCTAACATAGCAAGCATTGTTCCATATATGAAATCTTGGGCACCACGTTCCCATACTGGTGAGTTTTTATCTTCAATTGGACACATAATTGCTGCAATATCTCTAAGTTCATTTTCGGCTTGGTCGATTAGTTGTGTCTTTTTTGATTCGAGGTCGGTATTTAGCATTTCTTCGTTAGGGTAGGCAACTCCGTCAAATTCATACCAAATATTATTGTATTCATTAGAAATAATTTTAAGATTAAGGTCAGCTGGATTGATATTACGTCTAGTAATAACTCTTTCCCTTAAACGATGTGCTTCTTGATACTTTAAATATGAGTTATCAAGCGGGTTCCATCTTACGCTTGAAAATGGTTCTCTTAGGTTAAGAGTTTTGACCTGATAACCTTCTTGAATTAATTTATTATAGTTTTTTGTATATAATTCGCCCTTTGGGTCGGTAACAATAAAATTAGGTTTTGTTTTTGTCGAAGCGTTTACTTGTATCATAGGTATTACGAAACGTTCAGTTTTACCAGTACCGGTTGTACCGAAAACGAGAGCGTGTATCGGCTTAAACAAATTAATTAATAGATTGTTAGAAGTAACTTGAGATCTAATCAACATACCATCTTTGCTCGATCTTATTGTTGTCCAAGTATTGAAGTTATATTTTTTCTCGCTTCTTAATTCTTTTTCAGTTACCCAACGGCTATCAAAAAATTGGTCAATCTTTTTACCAGATTTATCTTTGGCTCCAAGTTCGCCCATACCTTTGTCATGTTTTTTGTTAAGGAAAAGTAGTAATCCACAACCAAATCCTAAAAACATTAAAAGTAGTGTCATTGGGTCGCCTGCTAATGCAAAGTCAAAAGAAAATTTGTTATATTTAACAAATCCCGATAAAATAATTCCAATGATTAATCCCAAAAAGGCAAAGCCCAACATTGATAATAAAACTTTTACAAATTTAGGCATTATATCCTCCTCGAACATATTTCTTACTTAGTATATAATATTTATTAATATTTTTGCAACTAAATTAAAAAACATTTAACGATATAATATACATTATGTGTATTAAATGACAAGTTATTTAATAAAATTAAGTATGAGGCTTAGCGATGGTAATATAAAAACTAAATATCTCGTTACTAATATTAATGGTGAAGTAAAGCAAGTTCGTAGATTGTGCGAATTGGGTTTTGTTATAGGGAGCGAAGTCGTAATTGTCAGAAAGTCAATATTCAAAGGTGTATTGCTTGTAAAAATAAATAATTACTTATTAGCAATTAAACGCAAACAACTTGAATGTGTTGAGGTGAAGTGTGAATAAGATAATTTTAGTGGGTAATCCCAATACTGGCAAAACAACATTATTTAATACCCTTACGCATAGTTTTGAACACGTTGGAAATTGGCAAGGAGTTACGGTTGCTGACAAACAAAAAAAAGTACGTATTAGGGGTAAAGAATATATATTCGTTGATTTACCGGGCACATTTTCATTGTGCCCATTTACTGATGAAGAAAAAGTAACCGTTGATTATTTGCTTAACCAAAAATATGATAAAGTCTTTAATATTGTTGACTGTGATAATCTTAAAAGAAATTTATACATGTCATTACAGTTACAAGAAAAAGGTATTAATACTGTACTTGTAATAAATTCAACAATAAAAAAAGCAAAACTAGATATTGATAAATTCAACCAAATATCTTGTTTTAGTGCATATCAAATGTCAGCAAAATCAAAAGAAGATATTGACAATTTGCTTGCTTTTAAGGCAGTGCAAAAGAGTATTCCTTATCTAAAAGACAAGTTAGTTTTATCAGTCGCAATGACAGTCGAAAACAGTGCAAAAAAAAATAACATTAATCCCATACTGTTGGCTGTTAATTTACTTGAACAAAATCTTAGTTTTGAATTGCAAAAAAGCGAGATGATTCAAATACAAAAGTTACTCAAAAATATTAATAGTGTTGAATATATTGCAAGATTACGTTATGATTACATAAGTGAAATTTTGTCAAAATGTTATGTGCCTTGCGTGTTTGCAGAAAGCAAATTGGACAATATATTTCTTAATAAATATTTAGCATTACCAATATTCTTTGTATTATTTTTTTTGATGTTTTTTGTTACTTTTTCTTCTTTTGGGCAATTTTTGTCCGAAGCATTGAAAAATTTTACAAATATTATTTTTAGTCCATTGATGAAATGGATTGATGGTGTCGCACCTAATTGGGTATCTCAACTATTTGCAACGGCAGTAGTTGGAGGGGTTGGAGGACTGCTTAGTTTTTTACCACAAATTGCGATGCTGTTTTTATGTCTAACAATACTTGAAGATAGTGGTTATATGTCAAGAATTGCTTTTTTCTTTGACGATTTGTTGGGAAGAATTGGACTTAATGGTAAAAGTATTTTTAGTCTATTGATGGGCTTTGGTTGCTCGACTACGGCTGTGCTAACTAGTAGAAATTTGGAAGGAAATAGCCATATCAAGACTGCAATGCTAACTCCTTTTATGTCTTGTAGTGCTAAATTACCATTGTTTATTATTATGTGTACAGCATTTTTTGGTGGTAATTTTGCTATAATTTTTTTGCTATATCTAATTAACATCATTATTGCTATAATTATCAGTATATTTTTAAATAAGAAATATCCACATACCCCCG
This sequence comes from uncultured Clostridia bacterium, assembly GCA_944372595.1. GTDB lineage: Bacteria > Bacillota > Clostridia > Christensenellales > UBA1242 > CALVZT01. Next base: position 14,008 of record CALVZT010000008.1, on the reverse strand, counting down.
CATTTATTATGGAATTTGCTCCATATAGACGTCCTTCAATAATATTGTTATTAAGGTCGCTATATAAAAATTGTAAACAATTTATCACAAGAGTAGGACTTTTATTGATGTCTTTATCGGTTATTGTGTGGATTTTACAAAATTTTTCTTTTAGTCTTAAATATACAACAAATGGATCAATGCTTCAACAAATGGGACAATTTATAAGTCCAATCTTAGCTCCAATTGGCTTAAACAATTGGGGTATTGGTGCAAGTCTTATTACCGGTATTATTGCAAAAGAAATGATTGTATCTTCGATTGCTATTATTAATGGAGTGCCTAATGGAAACAATTTTAATTTGGCAGTTGGGTCATCTTTGATTGCGGGCAGCATAATTACTTTTGATACATTAACCGCTTTCGTTTTTATGTTATTTGTATTGTTCTATATGCCTTGTATATCTACTATAAGTGTTTTGAAAAAGGAGGTTGGATTTAAAAACACTATTTTGGCTATTATAATTCAATTTACAAGTTGTTATTTATTGTGCTTTGTTGTATATAATTTGGCAAAACTTATAAAAATATATAAATGGGCAACTATATTTATTATTATTGGTGGGATAATAATAATTGCTAGCATATCTTATTTAGTATTTAGAAAAAATAAATGCACTCATAATTGTAATAACTGTGATTTGAAATGTCGTTATAAGTAAATTAGTTGCAAAAAAAATGTCAATATGATAAATTGATACACAAGAGGAAAAAAAGATGAAGAAACCACTTGTTGCAATTGTTGGCAGACCAAATGTCGGCAAAAGTACATTTTTTAATAAAATTTGTGGTAGGCGTATTAGCATTGTCGAAGATACCCCGGGTGTAACTAGGGACAGAATTTATGGCGATGCGGAATGGTGCGGTTATAATTTTAGTCTTGTCGATACAGGCGGACTTGATTTTAATTATGAAGATGAAATGCAACAAAACATATATAACCAAGCAAAAATTGCTATTGACCTTGCTGATGTAATTATGTTTTTTGTAGATGGCAAAGAAGGAATAACGAATAATGACAAAGAAGTTGCAAGTCTTCTTAGAAAGAGTCGTAAACCGATAGTTTTAGTTGTAAACAAACTCGATAATAACGAAATAGAGAAAACGTATGAATTTTATGAATTAAATATTGGTGAGCCAATGCTCTTGTCTGCTGAACAAGGCAAGGGGATAGGCGACATATTAGATGAAGTTGTTAAGCATTTTAATAAAATCGAAGTTGATCCTAATGCTGATGCAATTAAGATAGCGATTGTAGGAAGACCTAATGCTGGTAAAAGTTCAATAACTAACAAAATTTTAGGAGAAGAAAGGGTAGTTGTTAGTAATGTTGCTGGTACTACTCGTGATGCAATAGACACACCTTTTAGATATAATGGTCAAGATTATATTTTAATTGACACAGCTGGTATGCGTAAGAAAAAAAATATCGAAAGTGAGAGTATTGAGAGGTATAGCATACTTAGGAGTCTTGAAGCAATCAAAAGAGCGGATATTGTGCTTATAGTAATAGATAGTCAGGACTTCGTTACGGAGCAAGATGTAAAAATTGCGGGGATTGTGCATGAAGAAAACAAGCCAAGCATTATCGTAATGAACAAATGGGATACAATAGAAAAAAATGACAGGACTATTAATAAGTATATAAAAAAATTAGATGAAGACCTTTCATTTATGAGTTATTACAAATCAATATTTGTATCAGCAAAAACGGGGCAGAGATTAAGCAATATAATGCCGACAGTTGAAGAAGTTTTAGAAAATGCAAACAGGCGTGTAACGACAGGTGTGTTGAATGATATAATATCAGATGCAGTGTCTGTTAATCAACCACCAATGATAAGAGGCAAAAAGTTAAAATTGTATTATGCTACCCAAGTTGGTGTTAAACCTCCGACAATTGTGTTGTTTGTAAATGATGCATCTGCAATGCATTTTTCTTATGAAAGATATTTAGAAAACAGCATAAGAAAAGCGATTGACTTTTCTGGTACCCCTATTAAATTAGTTATAAAACAAAAAGCAGAAGATCAATTAGAATAGTTTTTACTATTCTTTTTTTTAACAAAATTTGCCTAAATGTTCTATTAAAACAAACTCAAACATATAGATTAGTATACTTAATTATTGGAGGATGCTATGTCATACAATGTTTATGAAGATATTGCAAAAAGAACTAATGGCGACATATATGTTGGAGTTGTAGGTCCAGTTAGATGTGGAAAGTCAACTTTTATATCTAAATTTGTTAATACATTGGTTTTGCCTAACATAAAAGATAAATACGATAAAGAACGAGCAATAGATGAATTGCCTCAAAGTGCAGATGGAAGAACAATAATGACCACGCAACCAAAGTTTATTCCTAACGAGGCGATAGATATTAAGGTAAATGAAAAAGTTGACCTAAGCGTTAGACTTGTTGATTGTGTCGGCTATATGGTAGCAGGTGCCATGGGACACGAAGAAGCATCAAAACCAAGGCTAGTTAAGACTCCATGGAGTGATGAACCCATGCCTTTTGAAGAAGCCGCTGAACTTGGTACAAAAAAAGTAATTACTGACCATTCAACTTTTGCTATTGCAATGACTACTGATGGAAGTTTTACAGAAATTCCAAGAAGCAATTATATTGATGCCGAAGCAAAAATTGTGGAAGAATTAAAAAACAGTAATAAACCTTTTGTAATTGTGCTTAATACTAGCAAGCCAAAAGACGAAGCAACTATTAATCTTGCAAAAAGTCTTGAAGCAAAATATGATGCTCCTGTAATTGTACTTGATGTTGCAAAAATGGAAAGTCAAGACATTGATAATATATTCGAAAAAGTTTTGCAAGAATTTCCATTCGTATCATTACAAGTTAAAATGCCACAATGGATGCAAGCATTATCTTATGATGATGAGATTATCCAAGAAGTAATAAGAGAATCAAAGTTATTAGTTGATAATGTTTACAAAATTGGGCAAATTGATACCGGCAAAACAATTTTTGAAATGAGTGATAATTTTGCTCCACTTCAAATATCTCAAATAAAGATGGGTGAGGGCGTTGCTGTATATGAAGTTCAGCCAAAACCTGACTTGTTCTATAAAGTATTGAGTATTCAAAGTGGTTGTGATATCAAAAACGATTATCAACTTGTTGGTTACCTAAAACAATTATCTCATGCCAAAATTGAATATGATAAAGTTAAACAAGCACTTGATTCTGCCGAAGAAACTGGATATGGAGTTGTTTATCCATCAATTGACCAAATGAGTCTTGAAGAACCAGAGATTGTTAAACAAGGTTCAAGATATGGTGTCAAACTCAAAGCCTCTGCACCAAGTTTACACATTATGAAAGTTGATATTGAGACTGAGATTAGTCCAGTTGTGGGCACGGAGCAACAAAGCGAAGACATTGTTAAATATATTCTCAAAGAATTCGAAAGTGACCCTAAGGGTATTTGGGAAACAGAAATGTTCGGTAAAAGTCTACATGCTCTTGTAAATGATGGCCTAAACAATAAACTTGTTCAAATGCCAGTAGAAGCCCAGAAAAAGATGCGCAAAACTTTAAGTCGAATAGTTAATGAAGGCAAAGGTGGAATTATTTGCATATTATTATAAAAAATAAAAATCACTAGAAATAGTGATTTTTTTATTTGTCTATATAGGCAAGCCCAATTGCTCCAATACCAATATGACTTCCAACAACTGGACCAATTTTGCCAACTCTTATGTTGACATCTGTATTGGCAAAAGCTTGTTTTGTTTTATCTTCTAATTCTTTTATAAACTTACTCTCATGAATATAACAAACAAATATCTTTTTAACAGTTTTGGGAATGGATGCTATTAGTTCGTTGATTGCTTTTTGCATTCCAATAACTTTTTTATAACATGTAAGAACGCCATTTTTAAAACTTAATATTGGTTTAATATTAAGCACATTGGCAATTATAGCAGATATTTTGCCAATTCTTCCACCGCGTTTTAAATATTCCATAGTTTGAGGAACAAACGAGATGGATATTTTGTTTGTTAATTCATTGCATTTTTTAACTATGTTTTCTGCTGACATATTTGTTTCACGAAGCTTTAATGCTTCTTCAATTAAAAGTTGTGACGATTGACAAACTTGTGTTGTATCAACTACAAACACCTGATTTTTGTATTTTTTAGCAATATTATTTGCTGTTTCATATGTGCCACTCAAACTTTTTGATAAAGTAAATAATATAACTTGATTATTGTCCTTTGTATATAAGTCGAATAATTTTTCGTACAATTTCAATGAAGGTTGACTAGTTTTTGGAAAATTTTTTGAAGTTTTTAACGCATTAAAAAATTCATTCCAACTGTCTTCAAAACCTTCTTCGCGCTCAATATCGTTAAGTCGAGTGTATAATGGTAAAATTGTTATATCGTATTTATCTACAAATTCTTTGGTAAGATTTATAGAAGAATCTGCTAAAAATTTAATCATGATTATTTCCTTACTACACAAGTGCGTGTATAATATTATATATAAAAAAAAACAAAACATCTACTATTTTGATGTCGATATTTTGTTTTTTATTAAGGAATTATGATTCATCTTCAATTTTTAGCATAATTGAGCCTTGTTTTGCTTTGCATAGTGGACATTCTTTCCATGCTTCTTTGCTTGTTTGTTCATATCCACAATCGGCACATTTCCATTTAACTGGTTTTGTCTTTTTGTATAAAGTTTTGTTTTTCATTTGAGTATATAGTTGTTTAAAAAGTTTGTTGTGACATGTTTCTACTTGTATTATATCATTATATAATTTTTCTATTTCGGGAAATCCTTCTTCACGTGCTACTTTTGCGTATTCAGGATATATCTTTGTTGCTTCAAAGTTTTCGTCTTCTGCTGCAAGTTTTAAATTTTCTAATAAATCCCATTTTTCTTTGAAAGGATAACCTGAACATATATCAATATTTTTAATTGGGGTATCGCTTGCTTGTTGAATAAATGTATAAAACATTCTTGCATGGTTAAATTCATTATACACAACTTTATCTATTAATTCTGCCAACGTCTTGTATCCATTATACCTTGCTCCGTATTCAATAAATCGATACCTTGTCTGTGCTTGACATTCTCCTGCGTATGATTTTGCTAAATTTAAATAAGTTTTGCTATCTATTAATTTCATTTTTATGCCTCCTAATTGAGTATTGGCATAATAATTGAAATTAAACATTATTTTAAAAAAAAGTCCATTTGGACTTTGGCTGGGGTGGTAGGATTCGAACCTACGAATACAGGAGTCAGAGGCCTGGGCCTTACCACTTGGCGACACCCCAATATTTATGATATAAGATAATAACAAATTACTTTCTTGATGTCAAGCAAACATATTTTTTGTTGTGAAAATTATAAAAAAATTATGTTTTTTTTATTGACAAAACAATATCGTTAGTCTATAATTAGTCCGTGATTACCTCATAGGTAATTAACCCCCTAGACTCATTAGCTCAGTTGGTAGAGCACTTGACTTTTAATCAAGGGGTCTCGCGTTCGAGCCGCGAATGAGTCACCAATTATGCGGATGTGGCGGAATTGGCAGACGCGCCAGACTTAGGATCTGGTACCTACGGTGTGGGAGTTCAAGTCTCTTCATCCGCACCAGTTTGATTATTACTAAGCATTTTGCTTAGTTTTTTTATAAATCTACAAAAATGCTTGTAATATGAATATTTGTTTTGATATACTCACTTCGTAATAATAGGAGTTTTTATGTATAATTTAGAACATATTTTATATATTGTTATTTCATTGTTAATTGTAGGATTATTGTTGTTTGGTGCATCATTTATTAAAAATCAAACATGGAAAAACGTTTTCTTATTATTTTGGGCTTTTGCTTGTTTTTTCTTCCACATATCAACAATGTATGTCTCTTTTTTTCAAAATGGCACAGGAATAGGAAATGCTTATGATAATCAATTGTTTCCAATATACTTTTGCAACTATATGATGTATTTATTAGTTATTGCAAGTTTGTGGCATAACAAAGAGAGTAGATTTTATAAAATTTTTGCCACCTTTGTTGCTTATGGTGGAGTGTTTGGAGCATTAATTACATTATTTGTTACTCCTCCAAAAATTGCTGAATGGGGTAGTTTTCAATCAGCATTATCACATTCCTGTCTTTTAATTGGTAGTTTATGGTTATTTGTTGGAGGATATGTAAAGATAAGTGTCTATAATTTAATTCCATATACTTTGGGGCTTGTTAGTTGTGCAATTGTTGGGGGCATAGTTGAACTTGTATTTTATTTAGGAGGACGTCCAAGTCCTAATGCTATGTATATGTTTAATGGTCCTGCGGAGTTGCCAGAATTTAAATGGTGGATGTTTGTTATTTGTATGCTTGCTATTATATTTATTTTTACTGCCATATGGGAATATTTTACAAGAAAAAAAGAAAACAGATGGTACAAGTCAACAAGTGATATAAATTGGTATTTTGCTTCTAAAAAAGAAAAAACAAACGATAACACAAAAATTAATTAAAGTCTATATATAGACTTTTTTTATAACAAAAATTCTTATTATAATTATTAATTGCTTGTATATCCTAACATTAAGGAGGGACAATTATGATTATAGTTAATTATATTGCACTAATATTATTAATTGTTGGTGGTATCAATTGGGGGCTAATAGGAATATTTGATTTTAACCTAGTCAAATGGATATTTAGACTTGATTGGCTTGTTAGAGTTGTTTATGTTTTAGTCTTATTATCTGCTATATGGTTAATAATTGCCGCAATTATTGACGGTGGTATATTGTTAATGCCATAATAAAAACACTACAAATAATATCTTTTGAAATGTTTTAATAAAAAACGAAGAAAATTCTTTCTTCGTTTTTTTATAAATCCATACTTAAAAGCATAAATATTTTTCATTTGCAAATCTCGTAATAATCGGCAATATATGGTTCTCCATCACGTTGTCGAAATGAAGATTTGCTATGTGAATATTTTAATTCACATGATTGTTGTAATTTAGCGGACGCAGTGTTTCTGCTGTCGCAACTACAAATAATTTTTTTGCCATTTAATTCGTTAAAAATATAATCGATAAATGCATTAAGGATTTGTTTGCCATAGCCTTTGCCGACATAATCTTTACCAAGACCAATTCCAGCGTCTTCGTAAATATTAGGTTCTATTTCTTTCATTCCTGCCATACCTATTGCTTTTCCAGTCTTTTTTTCATAAACAAAATAAGCCATTTTATCTTTTTGAAATTCAATGGTTCTTAATAATTTTTCTTTGGCTTCTTCAATAGATTGACAAGGAATCCACAACATATACCTTGAAGTTTCTTGCTGAGACCAGTAATTGTTATAAATATCGTTTAAGTCCGACATCTTTGCTTTTGCTAAAATCAAATCTTTTGTTTCGATACTATTTTTATACATGGTTTTTCTCCTTTTGGGGTTAGTATATCATTTGACTAATTTTTTGTCAATATAAGTATAAAAAACAGATCTGACAAAACAATACAAGTTAATTTTAACATATTATTGAAATATGTGAAAGATGGGGCTTTTCCGTTTGCTGACGCAAACTCTCGCTGCCTGGTGCTACAATGCTTACCAATTGTGGTAACCATTGTTTAACGCACGCGTTCGAGCCCAACAAACAATAAAAAAAACATAGGTTAATTTTAACATATGTTTTTAAATGGGGTGAAAGATGGGGCTCGAACCCACGACCTCCAGAGCCACAATCTGGCGCTCTAGCCAACTGAGCTACAATCACCATATATTTTGCTTGCTGAGTTAGTATACAATATATGCTGCTACAAGTCAATTATTTTTTTTGTTTTAATAATATGCAAAATATTTTTTGTAAATTATGTAAATTTATAGTTATAGTTGCCATAATTTATTTATTGTGTTATAAATAAACTATGGTAAAAAGTTTAAAAAATTTTTTTAGTTCGTTTAATAATTGCATGTTTACTCATAGAGTTATTAAAGCATTGGCGGACAGTATTATACAGGTATTTGTAGGACTTATTATTTTGAAGGAAACAAACAGCGTGAATCTATTTATGGCATATATAATGAGTTTTATGATATTTGCTTTATTGTTTAATTTGATATTAAAAAAATTATTGCATAAATATTGTCTTGTTTTTATTTTATTGCATTTTATACCACTAATAACTAGTCAGTTAGTGTTATCTTTGTGTTCTATTGACTTAATCACTATAATACTAATTTCATTTATGTTGGGATTATCTAATGTTATGTATTACGGGCCATTAAATATTTTATTTGCAGGCAATGACCAAAAGACAGATGTTGCTTTTTTTCAAATTGCGGTTAATGTTGGCAAAATTGTATTTATAATAATCAGTGGTTTAATTATTTCAAAATTTGAAAATTCATTAATTTTTTTAACCATTACATCTTCATTATTATATATTATTAGTGCAATTCCGTTACTATTTAACCTAAAAAAAGTAAAATTTGAATATAATCCTGAATTTGAAAAAAATAATAGTGTAGTACAAAACAAATGTTTATATAACAAATTTAACATATTACATATATTTTTTGGATGCTTTCAAGTAAGTATAAATTTTATTTTCCCAGCATGGTTGTATGTTAACAATTTATCATTTGAGAGTATTGCAATTTATTTGGCAATAAATGAATTTTTGTTAATTTTGTCAAATTATTTGGCAAAACATCTTTTCAAAAAAGGTTTAGCGGTTTGGGGAAGTTTAACGGCAATAATTATGTTAAATATTTTAATTTTTTTAACTTTCTTTATAAAAAATGTAATTGCAATATATATATTCTCATGTATGATATCAATTGTATTTCCTTTGGTTTTTGTACCTACATTCAAATTGTTTTGTCAACGAATACAAAAAGACAATGCATCTCTTGATAAAATGATTGATAGAGAAATATGTTATTTTTCTGGCAACAACGCATATTGGTTGTACTATGCTTTTCCTTCATTGATTACTTGTTTGGGAATTGGAATGGTATCTTCTGTTGTTATAATCGTTATGGAATTTATGTTATTTAAAGAGCAGACTTCCAAAGATGAAGTAAATGATATTTGTGAAACTTCTAAAAAATAATTATGGAGGGAAAATATGTTAGAACTTAAAAACTACAATATGGTTTATCCAAATGGTAAAGTCGGTGCAAAAGACATAAATTTAAAAATAGAATCAGGTGATATTTTTGCATTTATTGGGCATAACGGAGCAGGTAAGACGACTACTATAAAAAGCATTGTAGGAATTAATGGAATAACTAAGGGAGACATACTCATCGATGGCATATCTATCAAAGACAAGCCAATTGAATGTAAGAAAAAAATTGCCTATGTACCCGACAATCCTGATGTATATACTGCACTTACTGGTATCCAATATATTAATTTGGTTGCAGATATATTTAAGGTAAGCAAAGAAGACAGACAAAAATTAACTGAATATTATGCAAACGAACTTGAACTTAAAAGTGCATTGAATAATCCTATTTCTACTTATTCTCATGGAATGAAACAAAAATTAGTATTAATATCTGCATTTGTACATAGTCCAAAGTTATTAATTTTAGATGAGCCATTTGTGGGACTTGATCCAAAGGCAAGTTTTAAATTAAAGCAAATTATGAAAGATTTTGTTCAAAGTGGTGGGGCAATATTTTTCTCCACGCACGTATTGGAAGTCGCAGAAAAACTATGTAACAAAGTAGCAATAATAAAAAATGGTGAAATTGTCGTTAGTGGCTCGATGAATGAAATAAAAAAGAATAAGAGTCTTGAAAGTGTTTTCTTGGAGAGTGAAAATGAATAATCTAAAAATATTAATAAAAAATAATTTTAATATTTTAGCAGGGACATTACAAGGCAAAAAAAAGCGTGCTTCCTCAATTGTTGCCACGACTTTTATTACACTAGGAGCGTTAGGAATATTGGCACTTTGCTTTTTACAAGCGTATAGTATGTTTGTTGGTTTTGCACCAATTGGACTTATTGATTTGTGTATGTTTCATGCCATTATTATTACTATTTCTGTGTTGGTAATAATGGGGGTTATGAGAGTTTCGACTAACACCAAAGCAAATGATGTTGATTTTTTGCTTGCACTTCCTATTAAAAAAAGTACCATAGTTTTATCAAAGCTTATAAATAAATATTTGTTTGATTTGTTTTTCGTATTTTTATTTTTTGTTCCGTATTGGATATTTTATCTTGTATATGAATTTTCTATTTCAATATTAATTACTAGCATAGTTATGACCTTTATTTTTCCATTATTAAGCGTTGGAATATCTAATATTATTGATTTTGTTATTGTAAGATTATTTAATAAGTTCAAACTTGCCAGTCTATATAAATCCTTTTTCTCGATATTGCTATATATGATTATCATTGGACTTATGTTGTTGAAAACTTTTTCATATTCATTTGTAACTGCGGATAGTTTACAAAGTTATTTTAGTGATAGGCCAATAAGTAACGCAATATTGCAATTTTTGGTATCAACTAATTGGTTAAATGTTTTGATAGTTTTAAGTATTACAATATTGCCTTTTGTTTTGGGAATAATATTGTACATATATAATTTAGGAAAAACATTTTTAGCATATCAATCTAACAAAACAACCCTCAAATTTGGTAATGGCAAATCAGAATTTGGTATTTTGTTAAAAAAAGAAATTTTTACCTATGCTTCAACGCCCGCATATATCATAAACACCATTATTGGACCAATACTTATTTTAGCACTTGGAATTTTATTTGTTATGATTGACCCTAGTGTTTTGCAACTGTATTTTGGAATGGATACAAGCAATCAATATTTTGCTGGACTTGTTGCAATTATATTCTGCGCTATTAATTCACTTAGTACTATTTCTAGTTCTTCAATTTCACTTGAAGGCAAAAATTTCTGGATATTAAAATCAACTCCTGTCAATCAAAAACAGTTATTACTTGCAAAATCACTGCTTCATTTGATAATCGTCTTGCCTACAACTTTGATTTCTTCAATAATTATAAGCATATTTTTAAGATTGTCATTAATAAATTGTTTGATTATATTTGTATTGCCGACATTATTTATTGCGATTATGGCATTTGGGGGAGTATTAATAAATTTGTTTTTACCAAAATTTGACTGGGAAGAAGAAGTTGCCGTTGTTAAACAAAGTATGGCAGTGTTAGTTAGTATGATTGCTGGAATTATTGTTGCTCTCGTACCATTAATATTATATCTATTATTAGATTTATCGGTTGTATATTTATTTTTGATTACAAGTGGAATTTATCTTATAATACTAATTGGCATAATTACGATGCTATTTACAAAAGGAACTAATTTATTAAGTAAGTTATAATGGAAGTATATATGACAAAAGAATATTATGTTGATTATGTTAAAAAAAATTTTAAGGGCAAAACATTAAAAATTTTATTAAATCAAATTGAAAATTTTTATATGTTATCGGATGAAAAGTTGAAGACAAGAAGATTTGTTGCGGGCGAAAAAGTAAAACTTTTGCCTAATATGTATATGCACGGATTTTCTAATGACAGAGACATTTTTGATTTTTATGCACAAAACGGATTAATCAATAAAGATTATCTTAATGATTTTGGTCTAAGTCGTTATCATGTGTCTTATGTTGCATCTTTGTGGCATATCAAAAAGAGCATTCAACTAGGTGATTATATCAAATTATACAGTGGAATTACCGTTGAATATGTAATAAGAAAAGATGATAAAGATAAAAAATTTTATGAACTCGTGCCATATAAACAACTTGACAATTATGTTGAAAAAATGCGAAAAGTTAACAACTGGAAGTGGAAGGCTGAGTCCACTATGGAGATACGCTTTATGCCAAGTCTTGCCAAAGATGATAATCAGATTGCATTCATTATAAATGGTACAGACAAAAAAGTACAAAATTACATAAAAAATGATTTGCACGACTATTCGTTGCCATTTGATGTAGTAAAAGAATTTTATAACTTTAAATCAAAAGAAGAAGAGCAAGATTTTAAAAATAATCGTCTTAATGGTAAAAGAGCGCGTATTGCGTATATATTATTTGGTATTCCTCGTTCAATGATTGAAGGAGTTTTGGTGGGAAGAAAATTTGAAAAAAATAAAAAAGTTTTGAAACATATAAAACAACAACTTCCAAGTTGTTATATTTGTAACTTAGATGGAGAAGTTATTGTCGGAAATAAATAGTAAAACATGAAAAGATTGATTACAATAGATACGGGTTTATTTATCTATTCGTTTATTCCAATTTTGTCTTGGTTAATTTTGGCATTGGTTTTAAATGAAAGTAGAATATCAAATGTTTTTTCTATTACATATGCATTGCAATTTATTTGGTCTATTCTTACAATTTTTTTTGGCTCGGGCGCTAATATAAGAAAACAAAAACAAAAAACACGTATTTTTTGTTTCAATAAATTAAAGTTAATAATAGCTTTTTTATTTTAATTCATAAAATGATTTTATGTGGTGAATTGCTATACCAAAATTTTTAGGTATCATATCCCTTAATTTTGATAATTCATTCATCATATAATCTTTGCCTTCTTCATAAAAAGTTACTATATCGTCTTCATTTTGTGAAGTCTCTACTGATAGATTAAGTGTTTTATTATTGACTTTGGCATATTCAATTTCTTCTTTTGCAACGTCATATATTTTATTGGCACTATCTCGGTAACTCATTACTGTTACCTTACTGCTATTATCAATTACAAATTCGTATGCGGGTTTTGTTATATCGTCTATTGTTACTTTATCATCTAACCAAAATGGAATATCATATTCTAATTTTATATCTTTATATTTGTTGTTTAATGCAATTACAAGTTCAACATATTTTGTTATTAGTTCTTGCCGCCTTGATTTAAATTCGGGATGCTGGTGTGGTTCGATATCTATGTGTATGCCTTCAAATTTATTTTTGTATTCATTTTGATAAGCTATATATGTTGCAAATTTTTCGTCTAGCAAACTGTTATCTTCTATCCATTCATATTTGCCAATTAACCAATATACTTTAATATTTTTTGAATTTGCTTGCTCGATAAACAAATTTGTTTTATCGTCCAAAGAAGAAGAGTAGTAATAGATTTCATTAATATTGTTATCCTCTGCGAAATTAAGATATGTTGTAGTATCAATACGATTATCCCACCACCAAATACTAAAAGTTTCTTCCGAACCTTTTGAGTTAAGGTATAATTTTGCTACTATACCTATTAAAGCAATTACAAAAACAGAAAATATAATACTTAATAAAATTTTTTTCTTCATACTTACATTATATATTTTTTATCAATAAAGGCAAAGGTTTTAATTAATCAATTAGTTTTATTACAAAAAAATTATGAAATTATGCAAAATGATATTTTTTAGTTTTTATTATAATTTTTTTATGTTACAATGTATCAAAAGGGGAAATTATATGGATACATTAAGTAACAATGTTGATAATCTTAATATTCATTTCAAACAAAATGATATAACCTTTAATTTTCGTGTTGGTGTAATGATAGAGTATAAAGATAAGGTATTATTAGAAACTAATGGCAAATTTTGGAATTTCATTGGTGGTAGAGTGCATTTTGGCGATAGTACTATTGAGGCAATAAATAGAGAAGTTAAAGAAGAATTAGACATTACACTCAAAAATTTAAAATTAATCAATGTATCAGAATTATTTTTTGATTGGCAAGGTAACAGTGTGCACGAATTGTTTTTTATATACAAAACAACCCTTGACGATTCTTATGATATTGTTAAAAGTGATACAATTAAATGTCTTGATACAAATGATAATTTCAAATGGCACAAAAAGAGCGATGTAAAAAATCTTGTTTGTAAACCAGCAGTAATATATGATTTGGTAAAGTCCGATTGTAGT
>CALVZT010000007.1 GCA_944372595.1 uncultured Clostridia bacterium | reverse complement strand
ATTAAAATGTGTGAAATAGTTACTCAATCTGGTGCTGAATATATTAAAACTTCTACTGGATTCTCAACTGGTGGAGCCCCTTTTATAAAGATTGAAGCAACTAAATTTACTGAGGTTGGTTATGTTGGCCGTGATGTTGAGAGTATGATTAGGGATTTGGTTGAGGTTGCAGTAAGACTTGTTAAAGAAGAAAAAATAAAAGAAGTTGCAGAAAAAGTTCGTCCAATTGTTGATAGAAGATTGTTTGATGCTTATTATCCAATCAAAAAAGCCCAAGAAAAAGGCGATATAGTTGATATTGATAAATATCGTGATGAAATTAAAATGCAATTAGAAAAGGGAGAATTTGATAACGAATTTATCGAAATTGAAATTAAAGAAGCCCCTAAATCTATAGAAATGGTTCCAGGTATGGGAGCAGAGATAAATATTGGGGAGATGTTTGGCGGATTATTTCCAAATAAGAGAAAAAGACGCAAATTAACAATTGCAGAAGCAAGACGAATATTAAACCAAGAAGAATCTGATAAATTAATTGATTTTGATAATGTAAATGCTGAGGCAATTCGTCGCGCTGAACAAGAAGGAATTATATTTATCGATGAGATTGATAAAATTGCTGGCAAAGGCAATAGCAGTGGTCCAGAGGTAAGTAGAGAAGGGGTACAAAGAGATATTTTGCCTATTGTTGAAGGAAGCACTGTTGTTACAAAATATGGCATAATCAAGACAGACTTTATATTATTCATCGCAGCGGGAGCCTTCCATATATCAAAAGTTGAGGATTTAATTCCTGAACTTCAAGGAAGATTCCCAATTAGAGTTGATCTTGATAATCTAACAGCAAAAGAGTTTTATCGCATACTTACCGAGCCTAAAAACGCTCTTATTACTCAATATAAAGAGTTGTTAAGTGTTGATAATATTAACTTGTCATTTGATGAAGAAGCATTAAAAGAAATATCAAAATATGCTGAAACAGAAAATGAAAGTAGTGAAAATATTGGTGCAAGACGATTATTTACTATTATGGAGTTGATTCTTGAAGATATTAGTTTTAATGCAAGTGGTGAACATCCAATGCTAGATGTTAAAATTGACAAAGAATACGTTACAAAAGCATTAAATAAGATTGTTAAGGAACACGATTTAAGAAAGTATGTTTTATAAGGAGCAATAATGTTTTCACGCACAGAAGAATTAATAGGATTTGATAATTTACAAAAATTACAAAATAGCAATATTATCGTTTTTGGAATAGGTGGAGTGGGTGGTTATGTTGTCGAAATGCTTGTTAGAAGTGGAGTAGGTAATATTACCATTGTTGATTTTGATAAAATATCCATTTCAAACCTTAATCGTCAAATTATAGCAACAGTCAATACCATTGGTAAGTACAAAGTTGATGTTATGGAAGAAAGAATTAAATCCATTAATCCTAATTGTAATGTAAAAAAATATGTGTTTAAAGTAGATAAGGACAATTTGCCGTATCTTATGGATGGACAATATGATTATTGTATTGATGCAATAGATATGGTAGAAAATAAGGCAGATTTAATTGAATATTGTTACAAAAATAACATTAATATAATATCGGCACTTGGCGCTGGTAATAGATATAAATTGCCAGAATTTAAGGTGTGTGATGTGTATCAAACACATAATGACGGCTTAGCAAAAAAGATGCGCAAATTGTTAAAATCTCGAAATGTGGAGAAGTTGCAAGTGGTTTATACCGATGAAACTGCCGAAAAAACAACAAAAACTGCAAGTATGGTGTACTATCCTGCAATGTGTGGATGTTTGATTAGTAGTGTTGTGGTAAATAATTTATTGCAAAAATAGTTGTAACAAATAAATTAAATATGGTAGTATAAAAAAAGAAGGAGTTGAATTTATATGAGCGAAATTTTACATGTTAATACAGATAATTTTGAGAAAGAAGTATTAAAAAGCAAAGGAGTTACTATTGTAGATTTTTTTGCTACTTGGTGTGGTCCTTGTAAAATGCTTAGTCCAATATTGGAGCAAGTAAGTAAAGAATGTGATTTTGTAAAAATTGTCAAAGTTGACATAGATGAAGCATTGCCTTTGGCAAAACAATTTGGTATTATGAGTGTGCCAACAATGGTTATAATTGCTGACGGAGAAGAAAAAGAAAGATTGATTGGTTTACGACAAAAATCACAAATTATTGATACTGCTAAAAAATATTTGTAAAATTACACCCTATATTGAGAAATTCAATATAAGGTGTTTTTTTTGTTTAAAAATGTAAAAATCGTTGACAATTATTTTTAACTATGTTAATATCATTATATCAGACTAAAAAGGTAGGATTTATGAAATTTTCTGCAAAATCACGATATGGTATAAAGGCAATGTGTGTTCTTGCTAGTCAATATGGCAAAGAAAATTTATCAGCAAGTGAAATTGCAGAACGCACGGCTGTTACAGTACCGTATATGGAGAAAATTTTACGAACATTAAAAAATGGGGGATTTGTTTCTTCAAACCGCGGTACAAGAGGTGGATATTACTTGTGTTATCCACCGGAGTATATTACCATTGGACAAATATTAAAAACACTTGATGAGGATATGTTTACTTGCGAATGTTTAAGTAATAAATGTATTAATCCTTCATGTCCAAATAGAGAAATTTTTGGAGTGATATACGATAGCATCAATCAAGCACTCAACAATCTTACTTTTTCGGATATGATAAAAAATAATCAAACACGTGATTTAAAATGTAACATTGATTAAAGGAGAAAAATATGAGACGTGTATATCTTGATAACGCTGCAACAACTTATGTATCAAATGAAGTTTTGACCGAAATGTTGCCAATATTTAATACTACTTATGGTAATCCAAGTAGTCTGCATGGCTTTGGTAGAGATGCCATGGCCGAACTTGATAAGGCAAGAGACAGAATAGCAAAAGCAATTAATTGTAAGCCAACGGAAATATATTTTACAAGTGGTGGAACAGAGGCAAATAACTGGGCTTTGATTGGATTAGCAATGGCTAATCGCAACAAAGGTAATCATATTATTACTTCTCAAATTGAGCACCATTCCGTATTAGATAGTTGTAAATATCTTGAAACACAAGGTTTTAGAGTTACTTATCTTCCTGTTGATGAATGTGGACTTGTAAGCATTGCTGATTTGTTACATTATTTGGACCAAGATACAATATTGGTATCAATTATAGGTGCAAACAATGAGATTGGAACTATTCAAAATATTGAAACTATTGCAAGAATCTGTCACGAAAAAAATGCAATATTCCATACTGATTGTGTGCAAGCACTAGGTGCAATAAATCTTGATGTTGTTGGAATGGATATTGATGCTATGTCAATAAGTGGACATAAAGTATATGGACCAAAAGGTATTGGAGCATTGTATTTAAAAAGTGGTATCAAAATTAATAACTTAATTCATGGTGGTAATCAAGAACGTGGTAAACGTGGTGGAACCAATAACGTTGTTGGTGCTGTCGGAATGGGTAAGGCAGTAGAGATTGCAGTTAGGGATATGTCTATTAATAATAAAAAATTACGCAATATGAGAGAATTTTTTATATCTGAACTCAATAAGCGTTTTACTAATTTCAAGATTAATGGTCATCCTGCACAAAAATTGCCAGGGCTTGTAAATGTATCGTTTGAGTTTATTGAGGGTGAGTCAATTCTTATGATGTTGGATTTAGCAGGAATTGCTGTATCAACAGGATCAGCATGTAGTTCAAACTCTTTGGAACAGTCCCATGTGCTTAAAGCAATTGGTCTTCCTGCCGAAATTGGACAAGGTTCTATTAGAATATCGTTTGGTAAATCAACTACAAAAGATGAAGTGGTATATACTTTGGATCAATTAGAAATTATTGTTAAAAAATTGAGAGATATTTCTCCATTAACAACTAAAAGGAGTAAGTAATGTATACAAAGAAAGTAATGAATATTTTTCAAAATCCTAAACACGTTGGTGTAATAAGAGGTGCCGACGGGGTAGGACAAGTTGGTAATGCCGTTTGTGGTGATATAATGAAAATTACTATAAAGGTTGAAGATAACAAAATTGTTGATGCTAAATTCAAAACATTTGGATGTGTGGCTGCAATTGCATCCTCTTCGGTTGCTTGTGGGCTTATTATTGGCAAAACATTAGAAGAGGCAAAGGCGCTTACCAATAAACAAGTTTTGGAAGTTTTGGGGGAAGTCCCTGCTAATAAAATTCATTGTTCTGTTTTAGCCGAAGAAGCTATTAATTTAGCAATTGAAGATTATCACAAAAAACAAGAAAAATTAGCAAGAAAGTTAGAAAAACAAAACAAAAAGTAACCATTTTTTACCAATGTTAATTATGAATACATACTTCTCTGTTACACAAATTAATTATAACAGGAGGTAAGTTATGAAAGATGGTATAATTTGTGGATTGCTTGCAGGAATGTTAGTTGGGGCAATAGTAGCAACTAAATATAAACCAGCAAGAGAGATTATTGAGAAGGGTAGCGATGCTATAATGAAACAAACTAAAAAGACCGCTAATCAAACTAAAAAAAATAATTCTAATAAAACACAAGAATAATTATATATTAAATCTAAACAAAGAACGAAAATGTTCTTTGTTTTTTTTGTTGTCAAATAGTTTTCATAGTTCGTTAAATGTGATATACTAATTCCATAGGGTGAGGAGATAACGTATGCGAAAAATGGGACTAGATTATGGCGAGGTAAGAATTGGAATAGCATTTAGTGACCCTATGGGCATAATTGCTAATGGTTACGAGACATACAAACGTGTTGATGAAAAAACCGATATTAATCATATATTGTCCTTAATCAAAGAAAAAGAAGTTGACACAGTAGTCATTGGACTCCCTATCAATATGGACGGAACATACGGAGAAAGGGTAGATGCAACTAAGAAGTTTGGAAATCTTTTGGAAGGGCACAATATTAATGTTAAATACATTGATGAACGTTTAACTAGCGTAAGTGCTGAAAGAATGTTAATTGATGCCGACGTTAGAAGAGAAAAAAGAAAACAAGTTATTGACAAGATAGCAGCGTCAATTATATTACAAAGTTATCTTGATAAAAATATTAAATAAAAGGAGTATTGATATGGCAACTGAGAGAAATCCATTAGAAATGATATTAGATGAGGAGTGTTTTGACCCAATTATACTTTATAATGAAAAAAATGAACCTATTAAGTTCGAACAAGTGTTTATATACCCTGACCAGAATGAAGATGAGGACAGATTTTATGCTATTTTGCGTCCAGAAGACGATAGAAAGTTGGCAGAAGATGAAGCGCTTGTGTACGAGTTATTGTTTGATGAAGAAAAACTTGAAAATGATGAAATAGATGGTACTATTAAAGAAGTTGACGATGTTGATATTGTAAATAAAGTGTTTGATGCTTATGAAAAGATGTATCAAGAAGAATTAAAAAAGACTAAGCAAAAGTCAACTAAGACTTCATCTAAAACCACTACTAAAAAAACAACAAAGAAATCAACAAAATAAGGACAAATTTAAATGCAAAAATGTGGCTTTTTTGTGCCACTTTTTGTTTTATTACCCATAATTTATTTTTTTGTAAAAATAAAATAATTTACTTGATTTTTGTTTGTTTGTATGATATATTATTAGGGTTATTACACACCGGATACGAAAAAGTCTCTTGTTGTCACTAAAAAAGTGATTTTGACTTTAATAAAAAGGCGTACCGGGAGGACTAAACAAGGAGGAAAAATAATGTCTGTAATTTCAATGAAACAATTATTAGAAGCGGGCGTTCATTTTGGTCACCAAGCAAAAAAGTGGAATCCAAAAATGAAAAAGTACATCTTCACAGTTCGTAATGATATCCATATCATTAACCTTGAAGATACCGCAGTATTATCTGACAAAGCTTACTACTTTATCAGAGACATGGTTGCCGCTGGCAAAAAGGTTCTTTTTGTAGGAACCAAAAAACAAGCACAAGAAGCAGTTGAGCAAGAAGCTGTTAGGTGCGGAATGTATTTTATCAACCAAAGATGGTTGGGTGGTACACTTACCAATTTTAGAACAATTCGTTCAAGAATTGAAAGATTGAACCGCTTAAATCAAATGGAGAAAGTTGGTGAATTTGATTTGCTTCCTAAAAAAGAGGTTATCAAATTAAAGGCTGAACGTGACAAATTAGAGAAGACATTGGGTGGCATCAAAGAAATGACTGAACTCCCTGGTGTATTATTTGTTGTTGATCCTAAAAAAGAGCATATTGCTGTTAAAGAAGCAAGAAGCCTTCATATACCAATTGTTGGAATAGTTGATACTAACTGTGACCCAGAAGACGTTGATTATGTAATACCTGCTAATGATGATGCTATTCGCTCGGTAAAATTAATAGTTAGTGCTATGGCTGATGCTGTTATTGAAGCAAAAGAAGGCGTACAAGATAAAGATGTTGACAAAAAAGAAGATGATGAGCCTGTTAATATGGCACAAGCATTAGAAGAAGTTAAAGGAGAATAAGAGTATGTTTTCTGCAAGTGATATAAAAGAACTACGTGCTAGTACTGGTGCTGGAATGCTTGACTGTCAAAAAGCACTTAAAGAATGTAATGGTGATATGGATAAGGCAATTGCTTATCTTAGAGAAAAAGGTATCGCTGCTGCTGCAAAAAAAGCAACACGTATTGCAGCAGAGGGATTAGTAGCATCATATATACACATGGGTGGTAAGATTGGTGTTTTGGTTGAAGTAAACTGCGAAACTGACTTCGTTGCAAAAAGCGAAGCATTCCAAGTTTTATGTAAAGATATTGCAATGCAAATTGCTGCCGCAAAACCTGAATATGTAAGAATAGAAGACGTTCCAGCAGAGAATGTCGAGAAAGAAAAAGAAATTTTAAGAGTGCAAGCAATCAACGAAGGTAAACCTGCTCAAATCGTTGATAAAATGGTTGAAGGCAGAGTTAAAAAATATTATCAAGATGTATGTTTGATGGAACAAGCATTTGTTAAAGATCCTTCAAAAACAATTACTGACCTTATGACAGAAGCAACCTTAAAAATTGGTGAAAAGTTATCAATTCGAAGATTTGTTCGTTATGAAGTAGGCGAAGGAATGCAAAAAAGAGAAGATAACTTTGTTGATGAAGTTATGAAACAAGCACAAGGTAAATAGTAAATTAAAAGTCACCATGAAGGTGACTTTTTTTGTAAAATAATAATGGCAAAATTTAATTGCCAATAACCATATATTTGTAGTATATTAATTATATATTACTATTGTTTTTTATTCGTTTAATAAAAACACTATGTAAGTTGTTTAATAAAATTAATATAGGAGAAAATATGTTAGAAGAGATTAATGGTTATGAAGAGAACATCTTGGTATGTGAAGAAAATATGGAGAAAAAAGTCGATTGGCTCAAAAGTGAATTTTTAACTATTCGTGCAGGTAGGGCTAATCCTCATATGTTAGATAAGATTTTGGTCAATTATTATGGAACTATGACTCCAATTAATCAAATGGCTAATATTGCAGTGCCTGAAGCAAGAATGATTACAATTACCCCTTGGGATATGAGTCAGGTCAAAGAAGTAACAAAAGCTATTCAAAATAGTGATCTTGGTATTAATCCTTCAGACGACGGTAGAATGATAAGGTTGGTTTTTCCTATGCCTACCGAAGAAAGAAGAAAAGAATTAGTAAAAACAGTAAGAAAAATTGCTGAAGATGCAAGGGTTGGTATTCGTAATGAAAGGCGTGATACATTAGACGTTTTCAAAAAAATGGAGAAGAATAAAGAGATTACACAAGATGAATATAGCGCTATTGAAAAAGAAGTTCAAAATTTAACTAATAAGTATGTTGGTATTATAGATAAAGTTTCGAATGATAAAGAAAAGGAAATATTAGAAATCTAGGAGAAACTATGAACGCAAAATGGCTTGAAAAAAACAAAGAAAGATTTCCTAAACATATAGGATTTATTATGGACGGGAATGGTAGATGGGCAAAATTGCGTGGTAAATTACGAACTTATGGCCACAAAATTGGTGTTGATTCCCTTGTAGACATTTCAAAATATGCAAGAAAATTAGGAATCAAATATGTAACTTTTTATGCTTTTTCTACTGAAAATTGGAAAAGACCAAAAGACGAAATTGATGAAATATTTAGATTGGCAAAAAAATGTATTGATGATAACAAAGATGACTTTAACAAAAACAATATTCGACTTAATTTTGTAGGAGATATTGATAAATTACCAAATGACTTAAAAATTGCAATTAAAAATTGTATCAAAGATACCAAAAACAATGATGGTTTTGTAATTACAATTGCAATCAATTATGGGGCAAGAGCTGAGATAATAAGTGCGATCAATAAGATAATCAAAGCGGGTATTAAGTCAGTTGATGAGAAAACTTTTGAGAAATATTTACAGACAGCTGGTATTCCAGATCCAGATTTTGTTATTAGAACGAGTGGAGAATATAGATTGAGCAATTTCTTATTATATCAGTCAGCATATTCTGAATTATATTTTCCAAAAAAATATTGGCCAGATTTTAGAGAAAAAGCTTTGGATAAGGCAATAAAAGTATATTTGAAGCGTAACCGAAGATATGGTAACGTATAGGAGTCGCAAATGAAGACAAGAATTTTAACAGGTGCAGTGATTTTATTAGGATTAGCAAGTTTTTTGGCATTACAAACTGTTCATCCAATATTTTTTGATGTTTTGATTGTTATACTAGGGTTATTTGGTACATACGAAGTGTGCAAACTCTTTGATGCTTGGGGAAGAGAAAATTATTCAATGATTGCTATGATTTTTTCTATATTAAGTTTCGTTATGGTGGCCATTTGCGTTATCTTTGAACTTAATGCATTATATTTGTTTGTTATGTTTGTTGGATTGTTGTTGGTGGGAACATTTTTTGCAATTTTCTTGCCATTAATTGATAAGAAAAAATTAGAAGATAATCCTTTTAGAAAAGCAACCGGTATGAGTAATATTCAATACACAACATTTAAGGCAATTAATACTGCGACAATTTGTGTTTATCCTTCATTTTTATTGTTCTTTATGTATTTTATTAATCATATTTCTGGTTTGGGCTTTACCAATATTACCAATAATTATAGTGGCATTAACATTGGGTTATTTGGTTTAATTTTGATATTTGCGATTACTATGATAACTGATACTTTTGCTTATTTTGTTGGCTCATTGATAAAAGGACCAAAATTATGTCCAAAAATTAGTCCAAAGAAAACTATATCTGGGGCAGTTGGGGGATTGCTAGGTGGCATCGGTGCTGCTGTTGCTGTTTATGCGATTTTTGTTGCGATATATCCTGCATTAGCAGTTATTAGTTATTGGCAAATTATCATTGTGGGCTTTGTTGCTTCAATATGTGGTCAGTGTGGTGATTTGTTTGAATCTTACATCAAGCGTAAAGCCGGTGTTAAAGATTCGGGAACGATATTTCCAGGTCATGGCGGAGTGATGGATAGAATTGATGCTTTGTTATTTGTTACTCCAATTATTTTTGTTAGTTTGTTATTTATGCTTGTGTAATTCTATTTAAGAAAATTAATTCATAAAATGTAATAGTTCTTTTTTCGGAGGCGAAATTGTCACAATTATGTAGTTTTGTTTCTGTACTTAGTTTTATTGGCAGTATATTATTAGCAATAGTTGTACTATTATTAATGATATTAATACACGAACTAGGTCACTATACAGCAGGCAAAATGTTGAAATTTAAAATAAATGAATTTTCGATTGGCTTTGGTAAGGCAATTTTTTCGCGCACGAATAAAGCGGGAGAAAAAATTTCTTTAAGAATTGTGCCATTAGGTGGTTTTTGTGCTTTTGAGGGTGAGGGTATTGACGATAAAAACAATCCTAATGCTTTTAATAATCAAAAACCATGGAAAAGACTTATAGTATTATTTTTTGGTCCGTTTTTTAACTTATTATCTGGTATTTTGTTTTCGTTTATCTTTCTTACTTGTTTTGGTTATGCTGATGTTGTGGAAATTGTATCGGTCAATCCTAAGGCTGATACAACAGTTACTCAACAACTACAAGTCGGTGATGTTGTAACCAAAGTAGATGGAGTAAAATGTAATTTTGTATATGACAATTATTTTAGTTCGTTAGTTGCGGATATTGAAGGTAATAAAGATTTTGTTATTACTGTTAAACGTGATGGAAAAGAAATTGATTTGACGGTATCAAAAACTCTTGACAATGTACTTATATCCAAAGTTCAAACTGGTTCTGATTTAATTGTTGGTGACAAGATTATTTCAGTCAATGGTGTCGAAATAGATGCTACAAATACTTACGAATCACTAATCAATTCGGCTTCTGGTATAGTGACTTTGGGAATTGAAAGGGGAGAAGAAAAATTATCATATACAGTTGCAACTGATAGTTTTACTGTGGAGAATAGCAAACAATTAGGGGTTGTTACTACTCCATATAAATACGGCTTTTTTGAAGGGCTTTGGCAAGCAATTCCATTTACATTCGGTTGGGCAATAAAAGTATTAATTATATTGTTCTCATTGTTTATGGGTAAAGTTGCTTTGAATAATGTGGGTGGTCCAATAGCGACAATTTCGGTAATGGCTACTGTTACACAAGCAAGTTTTGCTAATATTTTCTTATTATTGCCTTTGATTGCAGCTAACTTAGCGGTATTCAATTTATTACCGTTCCCCGCACTCGATGGAGCACATATGTTGTTTGTATTTATCGAATGGATTAGGGGTAAGCCAATAAATCGCAAAGTTGAAGCATATATCCATGCGGCAGGACTATTTATATTATTTGCATTTGTAATTTTGGTCGATATTTTATATTTTGTTCTATAAACATTTACTACTGATGAGGAAAAAATATGGTGTATTCTTTAATTGATTATATTAATGCAAAAACTAACAACGAGTTTTCTTTTTTGAAACTCGTTGATATTGTTTTTGCTCAAAATAAATATACAATCAATTATATTTATCCCGAATCTATTAATTTAAGCGATGAAGAAAAATTAAAAATTGAGAATTTAACCAAAGAGTTTTTAAAGCTAAATGCCGAAATAATAGTTAAAGTCAAGAAAAGTTATCTTGAAGTAGAGATATTGCGTAAGTTTGTTTACAATTACATATTATCAACATTTCCAAGTATGGCATATAATATCGAGAAAAACAGTATAAAAATCGACATTAATTCAATTGTTACAATAACTATAGAGTGTGGACAATTAGTATATGATATGTTTGTTAATAGGCACTTAGATGTTGATATATTAAAGCAATTAAACATACATTTTTGTGGTAAATTTCAAATTGTATTATCGTTGATAAAAGAAGAATATGATGAAGAAGAATTTTTAAAAAATCGCATTTTGAAATTAGAACAATTAAGTAATAGTAATGAATTAAGAAAAAGACGCTTTGATGTTGAGATTACACATAAACTTATTGGTAATCCTATAACTGTTATGCCTCAGGCAATAGGTGATTTTTCAAAACCAGCCCTAAATGTAATATTCGCAGGTAAAATAAAATTTTTAACTGAACGCAAATTTACTCCTAAAAAACCTCCAAAGCCGGGTAAAGAAAAAGAAGACAAGCCGATGTTTACTTTTACTTTGGAAGATAGAACAGGTAAAGTAAGTGCAGTAGTTTTTCCTAGTAAAGCCAATTATCATAAAATGCAACTTCTTAAAGATGATGACATTATAATAATAAAAGGTGATTTACAACAATATAATGAAAGATTAAGTTTAAGAGTTAAAGATATATCTTATTGTCAAAAAATCACCGAACACAAGAATGAAAGCAAAGAAAATATTTCTCAATTAGTAAGTTCTTATGGTAAATATTTGTTTGTAAAACCTATGCCATATATTAAAATGAGTCAAGATAATTTATTTGAAGTACAAGAAAAGATAAATCCAAAGTTGATAAATAAAACTTTTGTTGTTTTTGACCTTGAAACGACTGGCTTAAATGCTGATAGTGATGAAATTATTGAATTTGGTGCTGTCAAAATAAAAGACGGCAAAGTTGTGGAAACATTTTCATGTTTCGTAAAGCCTAAAAATTCTATTCCTGCCGAAGCAACTGCGATTAATGGTATTACAAATGATATGGTTAGTGATGCTTATGGAATTAATCAGGTATTGCCGGACTTTCATTTGTTTTGTAAAGACGCAATTTTAGTTGCTTATAATATACCTTTTGATTACGGATTTATTAATTTTGCTGCTAAAACAATGGGATTACAATTTGATAATGAACAATTAGATGTGTTATTGATTGCAAAAGATCGTTTGCCAGGACTTAAAAATTACAAATTGGCTACTGTATGTGCAAGCGTTGGGGTATCATTAATTGGTGCACATAGGGCAGTTAATGATGCCGCTGCTACGGCAGAATTATTTATAAAAATTTATTAAATTTTGCAATTGTTTTATTGTTTTTTTTGATAAAACACTTGTATTTTTGTATATTATATGATAATATAATTATGCTTATATAAGATGCTAGTTAAGAGTGGGCGGTGCCCGCTCTTAATTGTTGTTGGAGGTATTATGCCAGGTAGGGTAAGTGATGTAGTTATAAAAGCAATTTATGATACCGTTTGGGCACTTGGTATTGAAGTCGCTGATGTTGAATACGTTAAAAAGCCTAACGGAATGAATTTGACTATTTTTATTGCAAAACCTGATGCCACTCCTATTACAATTGATGATTGTGAAAAGGTGCATCGCACTATTGACCCAATACTTGACGACATCGATCCAACAAACGGGGCAGGTTATATATTAAACGTTTCTTCGCTTGGATTAGATAGACCATTTAAAAATACGAAAGACTTTCTAAGATACGTTAACAAAAGTATAGAAGTTAAATTGTATACTCCAATTGATAAAACAAAATTATTTATTGGACAATTAATTCGAGCGGACGACGACGATATTGAATTGCTTTGTAATGATAAGACAATAAACATACCACGCAAGGCAATTGCATTGGCACAGCCACAAATTACATTTTAAGGAGAATTTAAATAATGGTTAACAAAGACTTTTTTGCAGCACTAGATGATTTAGAAAGAGAGAAAAAAATTAATAAAGAATTTTTTATTGAAGCATTAGAAGCAGCATTAACATCTGCTTATAAGAAAAATTTTGGCGAAGCTAAATCTGCTGCTGTAAAATTGAATCCAGAAAAAAACACAATCAAAGTATATAGTTACAAAACTATTGTCGAAGAAGTAGAAGATCCAGACAAACAAATTTCTTTGCAAGAAGCACAAAAAATTAAAAAATCTTATGCGGTTGGAGATATAATTTCGGAGGAAGTAACTCCAAAAGATTTTGGTAGAATATCTGCTCAAATTGCAAAACAAGTTGTGCTTCAAAAATTAAGAGAAGCCGAAAGACAAATTGCTATGGGAGAATTAAGTGAAAAACAAAATGAACTAATATCTTGTATCGTGCGCAGAGTTGATGATGGCATAGTATATGTTGAAATACCAGGCACACAAAGCGAAGGAATTTTGCAACAAAATGATCAAATCCCTGGCGAAAAGTATAGTATTGGCGATAGAATTAAAGTTTTTGTAAAAACAATCAAAGAAGGTGCAAATGGTGCTTTTGTTCAAGTATCTCGTAGTAATCCAGGTTTTGTAAAAAGACTTTTTGAATTAGAAGTTCCAGAGATTGAAAGAGGCGAAGTTGAGATTAAAAATATAGTACGTGAACCAGGTTATCGTACTAAGATGTCTGTTTATTCTTCAAACAAAAATTTGGATCCAGTTGGAGCATGTGTTGGCAATAAGGGTATGAGAGTTAATGCAATTGTTAACGAACTTGCTGGTGAAAAAATTGATATTATTGAATGGTCAGAGAATCCATTGGAGTATATAGCAAGAGCATTAAGTCCTGCAACTGTTAATACTGTATATATTTTGGATGATAAATCAGCAAGAGCGGTAGTGTCAGATGATAAACTTTCTTTGGCTATTGGCAAGAATGGTCTAAATGTTAGACTTGCAGTAAAATTAACTGGTTGGAAAATTGATGTTAAGAGTGAGTCAGCAATTAAGGCAATTAAGCCAGAGTTAGCACAGGAAAATCAAACTTATGATATTGGCGAAGAAGATATTTTTGATGACTTGGACGACTTAGAAGATTAAGGAGAAAATATGAAAAAAATTCCAATGCGTATGTGTCTTGCTTGTAGGGAAATGAAACCCAAAAAAGAGTTAATTCGCATAGTCAAATCACAAGAAGGTATATTCTTGGATGCGACAGGAAAGAAAAATGGAAGAGGGGCATATATTTGTAATAATTTGGATTGCATTAAAAAATGCATAAAAACTCGTGCTCTTAACAAAGCATTTTCGTGTGAAGTGGAGCAATCAACTTACGATAAGTTATTGGAGGATTTTGTTGAAAAAGATAATTAGTTATTTGGGTTATGCTATAAAATCAAATAACATTGTGTATGGTATTGATAACTTAATTAAATTTAACAAAAAATTATTTCTTATAATTATTTGTCCAAGTTGTGTTAAAAAGTCAGTTAATTTGGCAATAAAAAAAGCAAATGAATTAAGTTGTGATATAAAAATGAGTGCCGACATTTTACAGGATTTATTACATAAAGATAATTGTAAAGTAATTGGTATAAAAGATGAAAATTTAGCAAATGCAATCTTGAGTTGCAAAAATGATTTAGTAGAGGTGAATATTGGATAACGTAAAAAAAGAAAACAAACAAGATAATTTAGAATTTATTAAAAAATTAGCAGAAATCAACAACCGTAACGCTGTTGGTGGTTTGTTAATTAATATTAGAAAAAGTAGGCAATTATTAGAGCCGATTATTTTGCAAGTAAAAAGCAAGATACAAAAAATTAAACAAGATAAGGCAAATGCAAAAGTCAATGGGGATAATATTGCTGAAACCAACAAAATTGTTGAAATTAAAGCTAAACAAGCAAAAGCAAAAGAATCTGAAATAGTTGTTAATGAAGAACCTAAACAAGTTAAACAAGAAGAAAATAAAAAAGTTCAAAATTTCGTTAAAAATCAAAATAACAACGTTTATCAAAATTCACGTCAAAATACGAAAAATAATAATCAAAATAAAAATCCTAATTCATTTGCTAAAAAACCATTTAATCCTAATCAAAAAAATAATAATAAAAATCAACAAAATCCAAATGCGGCAGATAAATCATTATTGGGTATAACAAGAGTAAAGAAAAATGAATTAAGTAGTGCAAGTGTATTTATTAATAAGGAAAAAGAACGTAACTTTAATAATAAAAAGAAAACTGTTGATAGATCTGAAGATAAAAAATTAAACAAAAAACAATTGATAAGACGTGGCATAGTTGAAGAACAGAACATTGAAGAAAGAATGGTAAGCAGAAAATTAAAATTGAAAAAACCAAAACAAGAGAACGTTTCTGTTGTTGCTGCTCCTATCACTCATGCAATTATAACTACTCCTAATTTGACCGTTAAAATTTTATCAGAAAAAATTGGTAAACCTGTTACAGAAATTATAAAACAATTTATGGTACTTGGTATAATGACTAGCATTAATAGTACCATTGATTTTGCTACTGCAGAACTTGTTGCAAGTGAATTAGGCGTTGAACTTGAACTTAAACTTGATAAAACGTTTGAAGAAAAATTACGCGAGAATATTAAAAAAGATACTGATGATAAATTACTCAAAAAACGTCCTCCTGTTGTAACAGTAATGGGACACGTTGACCATGGTAAGACTTCATTGCTTGATTATATTAGAAAATCTAATATAATTGCAGGGGAAGCAGGTGGAATTACTCAACATATTGGGGCATATTCAATTGTGACAAATGGGGAAAAAATTACATTTATAGATACCCCAGGTCACGAAGCATTTACTGCCATGAGGGCAAGAGGTGCTCAACTAACTGATGTTGCAATATTGGTCGTTGCAGCTGATGATGGAATTATGCCACAAACAATTGAGGCGATAAATCATATAAAAGCTGCAAAAGTTCCTATGATTGTTGCTATTAATAAAATTGATAAACCAGAAGCAAATGTCGAAAGAATCAAACAACAATTGACAGAGTATGATGTATTACCAGAAGAATGGGGCGGAGACGCGATAATAGTTCCTATATCAGCAAAAACAGGTCAAGGTATGGATAAATTACTTGAAATGATTTTGTTAGTTGCAGAAGTACAAAATTTACAAGCTAATCCAAACAGACAGGCTTATGGTGTAGTATTGGAAGCTAAACTAGATAAAGGCCGTGGTCCAATTGCTAATGTAATAGTGCAAGACGGTACATTAAAGGTTGGAGATGCAGTATTGACTGGATTTGCTTATGGTCACGTAAGAGCATTATTAGATGAAAATGGTAAACCAGTAAAATCAGCAGGTCCTTCGACTCCTATATCAATATTAGGACTTGATAATGTTCCAAATGCAGGAGATATGTTCCAAGTAGTTGATGATAAATTATCTAAAAATGTTATTGAAGAACGCAAATCAAAATTAGCACAAGAAATGGTAGAAAGAGGAAGTGCAAGATCTTTGGATGAATTCTTGAAGACACCTGCCGGACAAGACAAAAAAGTTTTGAGTATTATTATCAAAGGTGATGTGCAAGGCTCTGTTGAGGCGTTAAAGCAAAGCTTAAAGAGCGTTGAAAATGAAGAGGTTGTTATTGATATTGTTCATTCAGGAGTTGGTAACATTACCGAAGGGGATATTCAACTTGCTCAAGTATCAAACGCCTATGTTATAGGATTTAATATAAAACAAGATTCAAGAATAGAGAATTTTGCAAATAAAAACAAAGTAAAAGTCAAATATTACCGTGTTATTTATGAAGTTTTGGATGACGTTGAAGCTATTGCCAAGGGTATGAAAGAACCTAAATATCAAGAGAAAGTTTTAGGTCATGCAGAAGTAAGAATGATATTTAAATTAAGCTCAGCTGGATTAATTGCAGGTTCAAGAGTTTTGGATGGAAAAATTTTACGCAATGCATTATGTAAAATATATCGTAAAGAAGAATTGGTGGGAGATGGCAAAATTGTGTCATTAAAAAATCAAAAAGAAGATGTCAAAGAAATGGCATTTGGATTCGAATGTGGTATAAAAGTTGATGGCTTTAATGATTTTCAAGAAGGTGATATTATAGAATGCTTTGTTAAAGAAAAAATTGAGGAGTAATCTATGAGTCAAAAAATTGATAGAGCAAATGCTGAACTTCAAAAAGAAATTGCAAACATTATTGTTAACAAAATAAGAGATCCACGACTTGAAGGAGCAATTGTTTCTGTTGTATATGTTGATACGTCAGCTGATTTAAGTTATGCAAAAGTGGGTATAAGTATATACAATGCTAATGTTGAAGAAGTATTTAATGTGATTAACAAAGCAAAAGGTTTTATAAGAAAACAACTAGCTGGCATTGTAAAAATGAGAATGATACCACAACTAGTTTTTGTACTCGATAAAGGTATGGAGCACAGTCAAAAAATTAATGATATTATTAATAATTTAAATATACCAGATGAGGAAGAATAGTTTGGATAAGATAGTAGAACAATTAAAAAAATACAAAACATTTGCATTATTTTGTCATATTAGTCCAGATGCTGATACAATTGGAAGTTGTCAAGCATTAAAAATCGCTTTGACAAAAATGGGAAAAGTTGCTGATATATATTGTGACGATAACGTCGGAGAAAAAGAAAAATTTATGTTTGACAATATAATTGTAGGTCAAGCAGTTAGCAAAGAGTACGACATGTTTGTTGCACTTGATTGCGGAGCATTTCGGTTATTAGGACAATATGCTAGCATTTTTCAAAACAAAAAAAATACCATACAAATAGATCATCATGCTAAAAGCCAAAAAATTGGGAATTACTGTTATGTTAATCCTAAATCATCTAGTTGTTCATTGATTATATTTGATTTAATTAACAAACTTGGCATAAAAATTGATAAAAATATGGCTTATTATTTGTATTGTGGAATTTTGGGTGATACGGCAGGGTTTAGGCATAACAACACAGAACCATATTCTTTTGAAGTTGCTTACAAACTCACTTCACTCGGAATTGACTATGTTGATATTAATTACAGGTTGTTCAAAAAAAAGAACACTAATTATTTACTCTACATAAAAGAGGTTTTAAAAAATTACAAAGTAGTTGACAATAAATTTGCTTATTCTATTGTTAGATATAAACAATATAAAAAAATCGGTAAATACAAAAATTCTATTTTGATATATGAATTATTAACTGGCGGAGAATGTGATATTTTTGTTAACATTACCGAAAAAGAAAAAGGCAAATTTGATATTAGTTTTCGTTCGGAGTTTAATGATGTTGGTCAAATAGCCAGACAACTTGGTGGTGGTGGCCACAGATGTGCTTCTGGAGCGGTTTATTATGGTAGTTTAAAAAATCTAATAAAACAATTAAAGGCGATAATAAAATGATTGGGGCAGTTATTATTAATAAGCCCAAGGGTATAACTTCAAGTAATGTAGTTATTAAAGTTAAAAAAATTTTGTCGTGCAAAAGGGTTGGACATCTTGGTACATTAGATCCTATGGCAACAGGAGTGCTGGTAGTCTGTATTAATAAGGCAACTAGATTATTTGATTATTACCTAAGCAAAAGAAAGACATATATTGCAGAATTTACATTTGGTTATGAAACAGATACTTTTGATAGCGAAGGAATTGTAACTAATAGTTGTGAAAACATTCCAACCTATGAAGAGGTAAGTGAAAAATTAAACAAATTTATAGGAACATTTAACCAACTTCCACCTATGTATTCTGCAAAAAAAGTAAATGGCAAAAAAGCCTATCAATATGCAAGAGAAGGTAAGGTTGTAAATTTAAAGGCCAATAAAGTACATATAAGTCAATTTGAAATCTTACAAAAGGTAAATAATACATTTAGATTTATTATTTCGTGTTCAGCTGGTACATATATAAGAAGTTTGTGTAGAGATTTAGCTCACTCATTAAACTCATTTGCTACAATGACATATCTTAACAGAGTGAAAGTTGGTCAATTTGACATTAATCAAGCAATTGATTATGATAAATTAACACTAGATACTATTAAAACAAATTTAATTTCAATTGAAGATTTATTGTGTGATTTTGATAAAAAAATTGTTAACGATGATGAATTTAAAAAACTTATTAACGGTGTT